>DCIZ01000142.1:1897-10440 GCA_002317305.1 Campylobacter sp. UBA1713 | reverse complement strand
ACCTCTAAAAAACCATTTAACAGAAGTTAGTGGCTTTCTTTTTTGTTTTTGTTTGAATATTTTTATCTTAAAATTCGTCAAATACGACAGTATTCTCCTCATTTTAAAACAAAAATTCGCTAAAAACACTCCACAAAGCGAAGCTTCCTTGAAACGAAGTTCCTGTAAAACAAGCGAAGCGCTCGGTGTTAGGCGATGTTTCCTGTAAAATCAAGCCAAACTAGTTTTTAGAGATGCCCTTAAAATGTGTTTTTTCAAATTTAAATTCAAGTGGCAGAAGTGGAATTTTGTATATTTTTAAATCTTGCATAAATTTATCCGTTTAAAAAAATTTACAAAAAAAACGTGTAAAGAAATTTGAAATTCTTTAACACGTTAAACATTTAAGTGCGAGGAAGTGCGAGTTTTGATAAGCCAAAACCCACACAAAAAATTTACTTTTTAAACCGCACGCCCGCTACCATCAAAGAGAGCGCCCACCGAATGATGAAAAGCCCTATGAGAATCGCAAGCACGTTTTCTAGCCACAACCACGCCGTGAAGTAAGCCACCACGCCGACAGCGATGACAGCAAGCGCGCTAATCGTGTCAGTTACCACGTGCGCTAAAGATGCCTTTGCGTTTATCTCGTTTGTGTTTGACATGAGCATTATGAGTCCTACGACAGATTTTGCCAGCAAGCACGCCGCACAAACGATGAGCATCACGAAAAGATCCACAAAAACAGGCGTTACAAAACGCAAACTAGCCACGACCACCACGCCCACGCCCACGAGCGCAAGCACTAGCCCGCTAAACACCGCAAGCGCTGGTGCTATCTTGTAGTAGCCAAATTTGCCTTTGCCATCTTTTGCGAAGTTCAGCGCATACCAGCTAAACGCTAGCGAAACCACGTGTGTCAAAAAGAGTGCGCTGTCAGCACCAAAAGCGACTGACTTTGTTACAAAAGAGTAGTAGCTTTGCACCGCCAAAATGATGATGCTTAAAAGCAAACTCACCGTCAAAGCGCCTTTGTAGCGTCCGTTTTTGCCCTCTGCGTTGTCGTTTCGGAACAAATTTGCAAACCACGAAGTAGTCGAGCTCTTTGCTTTTTTGACCATCTTTAAAGCACGTTTTGACTTGACCTCTATCTCTTTTGCACGCCCTATGACCTCCGCATCTTCGCACGTTTTTGCCTTGTCCGTAAACGCCAAAGAAGACTCGGCTAGCCTTTGTGCCTCGTCTAGTTTTGCCAGCGCGCCTTCGCCACCGAGTGAGCCTAGTTTTGCCAAAGTCAAAGCCTCGTTTGCCTCTGCGTCTGCCTTGTCTAGTCCGCCACCCAAAGCCTCTTGACGAATTTTTACCTTTTGTGCTAGCTCTTTTGCCGTTTTGTTTACTGCTTGCGCCTCTTGCGCTGTCTTTCTGTCGTCCTCATCTGAAAGCTTGCTAGCTAGCACGCGTCCAGAAAGCACGTCAGAGTCGGCTGAAAAGGCTTCTGACTCACGCACTTTTAAATTTGACTCTTCGCCTTTTAGCGCTTTTGCCTGTTTTGCCTCCCGTAAAGCTGCGTTTGCAAAGTCTAGCGATCTCTTTGCGTCTGTTTTTAGCACACGTCTAGTTCGCTCCTCTTCTAGCTGCGCTGCTGTTAAATTTAGCCGCTCAGCTGTGGCGTCTAGCTCTGCTGAAGTAGAGTAAAGCTCTGCTTCTGTGTCGCTCAGCTTTGCTGACGTTGCGTCTAGTTTTGCCGAAGTCGAGTAAAGCTCTGCCTCTGTGTCGTTTAGTCTGTCGTGAAGGTCGCGGTTTAGTTTTGCGTTTTTAGCACGAATCGCATCACGCACGCTTTGGGCTATCTCTTGAGACTGCGCTGCTAAACTCTCTGCCTCTTTGCTCTTTTCTAGCGCCTCCTCGCCCGCTGCTTTGCCTACTTTGTTTACGCCGTGAATGAGCTCACGCGCCTTTACTCGTAGCTCGTCTGTCTTTCCTAGTAGTCTCAAAGCCTCTTTTTCGTCTCCATCACTCTCTGCCTCACGTGCATCTAGCGCTGAATCTTTTGCGGCGTGCGCAAGCTCTAAAGCCATGTTTGCATCTTGCAAAGCGTGCTCTTTTACCACTTTTGCCAGTAGCTCATTTACGCCGTTGTCTGTTTGGGCTATGAGCTCTTTTGTCGCTTCGTTAGTAGCTTTTGCCTGCTCGCCCGCTGCGTCGCCTAGCTTGTCTATGCTAAAGACTAGCTTTTCAGCATCGTCTTGTAGCTTTTCGACCTCTTTTATCTTTGCGCGAATCTCCGCCTCGCCACTAAGTGCGCGTGCCTCTTGCAAAGCCAAATTTGCCTTTTGTGCTATCTCGTTGGCACGTTTTGCGTCCTCAAGCGCACGGTTTTTGACGATGTTTGCCTGTGCCTCTTTTGCCGAAGCGAGTGCTTTTTGAATCTCGTCTTTTGCATCTGTGGCGTTTTGTGCTGCATCAACGCCCGCTTTGTTGCCTAAGTTGTCCACGCCAAAGACCAGCTTTTCCGCGCGGTTTTGTAGCTCGTGAGCCTCTTTTATCTTTGAGAAAATCTCCTCTTCGCTCGCTTTTGGCTCGCCTAATTTGCCCGCACCGCCTATGCTAGCACCACTCAAATTTACTTTGTCTAGTAGTTCTTTTACACGCTGTGCTTCGCTTATGGCAGCGCTAGCGGCATCTGCGTTTACGCCGCTTGCTATGTCGTTTTGCGCATCGGCTATGACCTTGTCAGCGTTGGCTAGAATCTCTTCACGCGCCGCGTCTTTGTCTCTTTGTGCCGCCATCTCTTTTAGCTCGTCGATGCTACTAGCATCATAAACCAAATTTTGTGCGTTTGAGAGTTTTTCTAACGCCTCTTTTAGCGCTGCGTCTGCTTGGGCTACCGCTTCTACGTCCTCGCCGCCCATCGCACGCGCTTCGTTCAAAAGCTCATTTGCACGGCGTGCCAGCTCCAAAGCCTCTTCGGCGTCTTTTTGCGCGCTGTTTTTGACTAAATTCGCTTTTGCCTCCTCTATGAGAAGTGCCGTGTTTGCCAGTAGTGCTCGTCCATCGCCAGCTAAATTTAGCGCATTTTCGCCCGCTGCGTCGCCATCTTTGCTTATGGCGAAAAGTAGCTTTTCAGCCTCCTCTTTTAGGCGTTGTGCCTCTTTTATCTTCTCTTCTATCAAGGCATTGTCTTTGCTAGCCACTGCCGCTTCAGCCTCCGCAAAAGCCTTTTTAGCCAGCTCCAAAGCCTCCAAAGCATCTTTTTCGGCGTTGTTTTTGACTAAATTTGCTTTTGCCTCCTCTATGAGCCGCGAAGCATCGACAAGCGCTTCAGCGCCCGCACTCGCTATGTTTTGTGCCTCTTCGCCAGAAAAGTCGCCCTTTTTGCCGATGGCAAAGAGTAGCTTTTCGGCTTCATCTTTTAGGCGTTGTGCCTCTTTTATTTTTGCCTCTATCAAGGCATTGTCTTTGCTAGCCACTGCCGCTTCAGCCTCCGCAAAAGCCTTTTTAGCCATCTCCAAAGCGTTTAGCGCATCTGCTAGCGACTGCTCTTGTGCCTTTTGTTCTAGCTCTAGTTTTAGCTCTAGTTTTGCTAGATCCGCCTCTGCCTTGTCGCTAAGTTTTAGTGCGTCTCTTGCGTTTTGAGTAGCATCGTCTAGCACCGCAAGGCGTGCTGGTGTCGCGCCGTTTCTCAAACCGCTCGCACTCAAAAGCGCCTCTTGGGCTCTCTCTCTACATGAGTCTATCTCGCCACGATTCACCGCCTCGCCATCGCACACTCTGTCGCTCACACTCTGCGCGTCTGCTTTTGCCTCACGTGCCAAATTTAGCGCGTCAGCTGCTTGCTCGTCTAGCTTTGCTTCGCTGTTTTGTGCTAGCTTTTGCTCTGCTTCGTTAGCCA
The DNA here is from genome assembly GCA_002317305.1 of Campylobacter sp. UBA1713. GTDB lineage: Bacteria > Campylobacterota > Campylobacteria > Campylobacterales > Campylobacteraceae > Campylobacter. The sequence continues at coordinate 6,569 of DCIZ01000142.1, read as the reverse complement.
AATTTGATGCTTGTGCTAGTAGCTCTTTTGTAGCATTTGCCTTTGCCAAAGCTTCGCTACCTGCTGCCTCGCCTTGTGCCTCTACGGCATCGACTAGTCTCTTTGCATCTAGCCCGCTGTCTGTTGCACCACGCAAAAACGCCCGTGCTTCATCTTCACTCTTTGCGTTTAGTGCTGACGCGGCTTGCTCTTTTGCCTTTGCGGCGAACTCTAGTGCGCGCGAAGCGTCTGCGTTTGCGCGGTCGGCTACGGCTTTTGCAGCTGCGGCTACTTCACGCTCTTTGTAAATTTGACTCTCCAAAGAATCGGCGTTCTCTTTTGCAGCGAGTGCTGCTTTTTTTGCTCCTTCTGCTACTTCGTAAATTTCTTTGTCATCTCCACATTGCGCTTGTGCTGACGCGGCTAGTTTTAGCGCATCGTCTGCTTTTAGACGTGCTTGCCTAATGCTCGCTACGGCATCATCTGCGTTTTGGGTCGCTGCTACGCCTAACAAATTTGTCGCTTCGTTTGCAGCCTCTACTGCCGCTACGGCTTGCTCTGCTGCTTTTGAAAGGCTGGCGTCTTTTGCCTCTTGGGCGACTGCTAATCTTTGTGCTAGCTCCTCAGCGTGAGCGCGCTCACTGGCATCGATTCGGGCACGCAAAGCGACTGCCTCGTCGAGTGTGTTTTGGGCTTTTGTTTTTGCATCTAACGCCTTTTCTAGCGCCTCCTCGCCCGCATCTTCGCCTTGGGCTTCTACCAGTCCTGCCACGCCTAACGCCTTTCTAGCAAAGCCTTTTGTCTCTTCTAGCTTTTGCTTTGTCTCGTTTTGGTCGTTTGCCTCTTGTGCCTCTTTTGCCTCGCCCAAAGCGGTTTGCGCCTTTGCGGCTAGGTTTTGCGCTTCGTTTGCGTCTTTTAACGCCTCTCTTTGCAACGCCTCTTTTTTTGCCAAAATTTGGTCTTGCGCATCTTGGAGGCGTTTTGCTAAATTTGCCGCCTCTTCTTCTGCTTTTCGCTTCGCTTCGGCTTCTGCTGCTAGCTTTTGCGCCATGAGCTCTGCGTTTCGCTTTGCTTCCTCTTGGAGTGCGGCGTCTACTTCGTAGATCATCTTGCGTGCATCGTCAGCGCGTTTTTTGGCTTCGGCGGCTTTTGCTATGGCTTCTTCGCCCGCTTTTTCGCCTTTTGCCTCCACTGCTGAGATGTATCTTTCAGCTTCGCTAATGAAGTCTCTAGCCTTCTCAACCGCCTCTCTTACATCTTCTCCGTCCAAATTTGACGCATCTTGTGCTAGTTCGCACGCCTTGTTTGCCGCATCTAGCGCCTTTTGCGCGTTTTCGTTAGCTTCGTTTATCAAAGCTTCGGCTTCTCTTCGCCTTCGCTCTTCAGCTTCGGCTTGCTCTCTGGCTCGCTCTTCGGCGCGCTCTTTTGCTCTCAGTGCGGCAAGTTGCGCACGTTTTTTAGCGAGCTCGAGCGCAGCTTCGGCTTGTTCGGCGAGCCGCTGGGCTTCGTCAGCTAGCTTTTTTGCCTCTTGAGCCACTGCTTCTTCGTCAGTGTTGCTTAAAAAAGTCAAATCATCAGACATCATCTGCTCCTTACACTATTAAACTCATTGCAAATGTTAGCTAAATTTAGCTTAAAAAAGGTAAAATTAAATTTAGTTATTGTAAAATTATCAAAAAACGGAGGCAACTTATGAATTTTATACTTAATGCAGACAGCTACAAACTCAGTCATTTTTTGCAGTATCCCCCAAAGACAAATTTTGTTTCTAGCTACATAGAGTCGCGTGGCGGGCGGTGGAATCGCGTGGTTTTTTACGGACTTCAAATTTTCTTAAAAGAGTATTTGACTCGTGCTATTACGCGTGAAGAGATCGCCGAAGCGAAGATTTTTGCTAAAAAACACGGCTTGCCTTTTAACGAAAACGGCTGGCAAAGGCTGGTAGAAAAACACGGCGGCAAACTCCCGCTTTTTTTGCAGGCAGTCGAAGAGGGCACCATAGTCAAAACAGAAAACGCACTTGTTCAGCTGACAAACACAGACCCTGAGTTTGCGTGGTTAGTTAGCTACGTGGAGACGGCACTTTTGCGTGCGGTTTGGTACCCTGTGGCAGTGGCAACTCAAAGCTACTTTTGTCGCCAAAAGATAGCTTCGTTTTTAGAGAGCACGGGCACGCCGGATGCGGTGGAGTGGGCTTTGCATGACTTTGGGGCGCGTGGCGTGAGCAGCTTTGAGAGTGCGGGCGTGGGCGGGTCGGCACACTTGTTAAATTTTAGAGGGTCAGACACCATGACGGGCGCGGTTTTTGCCGCAAAATACTACGGCGAAGAGATGGCTAGCGGCTCGATTCCTGCTGCTGAACACAGCACCATCACATCGTGGGGAAGAGAGGGCGAATTTGACGCATATGCAAATATGGTCGAGCAGTTTGGAGACGGGCTTTTTGCCTGTGTTATAGACAGCTACGACACACTAAATGCCATCGACCTTTGGCGTGAGCTTTTTGAAAAGGTGCGAGTAAAAGGCGGGCGCGTGGTTTTACGCCCAGACAGCGGAAACCCAGTTACGATGGCGGCTTCTTGCATAGAGAAGCTTTTTGAGATAGTAGGCTACACGACAAATTCAAAAGGCTACAAAGTTTTGCCGCCTTTTGTCCGCATCATCTACGGAGACGGCATAAATGAACAGAGCATCGGCGACATTTTGAGCGAACTCAAATTTAGGCAGATTAGCGCGGACAACATAGCTTTTGGCATGGGCGGCGCGCTTTTGCAGCACCTAAACAGAGACACACTTCGGTTTGCCATGAAAGCAAGCGCGGTTAGCGAAGATGGCGTGGTGTGGCGAGGCGTGCAAAAGTCGCCTGTAACGGATCCGGGCAAAAAGTCAAAAGCGGGACGGCTGGCACTCGTGGTGCGAGAGTTTAGCGGGCACGAGACGGTGAGCGAAGATGAGCTAAATGGACGCGAAAATTTGCTTAAACCTGTTTTTCGAGATGGCGAGATTTTGCGTGAATTTACGTTTAGCGAGGTGAGAAAGCGAATTTGGGGTTGAGTGCGTTCGGAAAGCGGAAAGCGGAAAGCTGAGAACGGAGTGCGTGCGGAGAACGGAAAGCGGAAAGCTGAGAACGGAGTGCGTGCGGAGAACGGAAATTTGCGATTCTCGAAAAAGCACAAATGAACGCCGTCATTCTGAGGGAGCGGTAGCGACCAAAGAATCTCCCGCCTGGCGAGGGCGGAAAAAGTAAAATTTGCTTTTTCGTGAATTTTAGAGATTCTACTCACTTAAAAGGCGGGGGATTCTTCGGTCGGCTTACGCAACGCTTGCTAATGACGGCGTTTATTTGTGCTTTTTCGAGAATCGCAAATGTCCGCACTTCGCATTCTGATAGGTAAAAAGCTAACGCTTTTTTTATTTGTCCCGCCGCCGTTTTTCTTTTCGATAAATCTCAAAGAAAAACGGCGGCGGGACTGGCGACGGGGGCTTTCGCCCCTGCGACCCCGTTTTTGAAAACGGAAAGCGGAAAACAGAAAACGGAATTTGCATAAATTCGCTTTTTCGTGAATTTTAGAGATTCTACTCGCTTAAAAGGCAGGGGATTCTTCGGGCGGCTTGCGCAACCCTTACGAATGACGGCGTTAGTTTGTCTGTTTTATATTATATTATTTATAAAACCATATTTTAGCATAATATAAAATATAATATAAAATACAAAAACCCCGTAAAACCTTACGCCAAAGCAAATTTGCTACTACCACTTCCGCTTAAAAATTCATCTTTTTCTATGTTAAAATTCGGGTAGAGTGTAAGACACGGAGACAAAAGATCGTTTAAAAGCAAATTTGAGAATCTTGCATTTTGCCCACTAGCAAGAGACAAAATTTCACGCGTTGTAAGCCCAAAAAGCTCTTCTGAAAGCGCGCTAGACGCAGCAAAAGCACTCTTAAATTTGCCGTCCAAAAGCTCGTTTTTACTCTCGCTAACGCACGAACTAACGCACGAAAAACCAGCCAAAAACGCCCGCCTAAACTCGCCAAAAACCTTCGGCGTTTCGCAAAAAACACTACTTAACACAAGGCGAAGTGGCGGGACGTCATCAAAAAAAGGCTCTATAATCTCGCCTATGCCGCTCACATTTGCGCTATTTAGCCCGCTAACGAAAAATGGCACATCAGCGCCCACTTTTGCGCCCACTTTTTGTAGCTCTTCTAAGCTCAAAGAGAGTCCAAATTCGGCGTTGCACATCACCAAAAACGCAGCAGCATCGCTACTACCGCCACCTAGCCCGCCGCCGCTTGGGATGCGTTTAACCAAACGCACTTGTCTCTCTTTAAAGCCTTGTTTTAACGCCTCTGAAAAACCTGCCTCACTTAGCGTCTCGTAGGCTTTTACGACTATGTTTTTTTCAAATTTGTCTTCGACCAAAAGCCCGCCGCCCTGCCTCTCTACAAATTCAAGCTCGTCAAAAAGCTCGCCACGAAGGAGCACAAAACGCGAAGCTAGCTCATGGTAACTACCGCGAAAACCGACAACTTTTAGGAAAACGTTTATCTTTGGAAAGCACTTCATTTTTTTACCTTTTACTGAATGCAGAATGCGGAGTGCGGAAATTTGGTGAGCGAAGCGACTTTTGGGGTCGCAGGGGCGGTAGCCCCCGTCCGCCCGTCCCGCCACCATTTTCTTTGAGATTTAT
>DCIZ01000142.1:0-1878 GCA_002317305.1 Campylobacter sp. UBA1713 | reverse complement strand
ATTTATCGAAAAGAAAATGGTGGCGGGACTATAAAAAGCGTTAGTTTTTCACATACAGAGTGCGGAAAACGGAAAACGGAATTTGTGAAAATTTGCTTTTTTTGCGAATTTGACTTTTTTACTCGCTCACAAGGCAGGGGATTCTTCGGTCGCTTTCAGCTCCCTCAGAATGACGGCGGTAACGGAGTGCGGAAAGCAGAAAACGGAAAGCGGAATTTTGCAAAATTTGCTTTTTCGTGAATTTGACGATTCTGTAGAATCGCAAAATCCGTTCTCCGCACTCACAAAACAAACGCTGCACGCTTTTTCAAAGCCCCAAAAAGCCCCAGTCGCTCTTCCTCGCTACCCACAAAAACGCGCAAGTTGTAGCAACAAAATTTGGCGTTTCGCTTTGACAAGGCAAGGTCAAATTTGACATCGCCACCAAAAACCTCGCCAAACGCCTCGCCAAAAACCTCAACAAACGCCTCGCTAGCCACGCCCTCAGCACTCACGCCGTGCGCCAAAAAAATTTTGTATTCCCACCAGCACGGATACTCTATGAGCGGTTTCTCTCCATTTTCAAACATTTTTAGCCTCCATAACTCGCACCGCCGCTAGCGCCCGCCTTTGCACCGCCCGTGCTACCTGAGCCAAAAAACCCGCTTTTGCCTTGAGGTGCTGCTTTTGTCGCACCAGCACCAGCACCAGCACCACTTTTAAAGCTGTTTACACTTCTTGTGTATGTTGTCGGCGACTTGTAGGCGGTTTGGCGTTGTGCTTGGTAGCCTGGGCTGTTGAAAAGTTTGTTGCCTATCCAGCTGCCTATGATGGCGCCAGCAGCACTAGCCAAAATGGCGCTGCCTAAGCTCATGCCGCCGCTACTAAGTTCTGGATTCGTCAGCTCGCTCTTGCCAGATTCTATCTTTGCGTTCTCTTGTTTCATCAGCTCGTCTATCTCGGCTTGGGTGAGTAGCCGCTCGCTAGTCGTGCCGTTTATGTTTTCTCGTAAAAAGACACGCGTTTGGCTGCTCGGGAATTCGTCTACTACTTTGTAACCCTCGCCGCTTTTCTCTATGAAAACCGTCGCGCCCTGTTTTGCGACCGCCTCTTGCTGTGGCTTTTTCTCCTCGCCGCAACCTGCCAAACCAAATGCGACTATAGCGCCCAAACCGCCCGCTAACAACGCCTCTTTTAAGCTTATGATGTGTTTCATTTTTCGTCCTTTTTTTAAATTTAGGGCATCTCTGAAAACCAGTTTGGCTCGGTTTTTAGATATGTTTCTAGTGATTTTTTGTTTTAAAACGAGGAGAATACTTAACGTATTTGACGAGTTTTAAGGCAAAAAAGCGCAGAAACAGGCTAAAAAACTAGCCACTCAAATTTATTTAAATGGTTTTTAGAGATGCCCTTTACGCCATTTTAGCGAAAGTTGCTAAAAAAAAAGTTTAAGCGAGCGTGAAAATTCTGCGATTTTTGGGTATAATTCACCAAACCAAATTTAAAAGGAGCAAAAATGTCGCTACCGCTAGACCAAAACGAGATTCTAAACTACCTAAAAGAGCTAAAACCGGAGCTTGAAAAAGATGGTGTTATTAGGCTTGGAATCTTTGGAAGCTACGCAAACAAAACGGCAAATCCATTTTCTGACATTGATGTTTTTGTAGAAACAGGCCGTTTTTTTGTAGAGAAATTTGGCTTTTACGGCGTGAATTATTACGCCGACCTAAAAAAGAAAATTTGCAACAAATTCAAAGTTGCAGTAGATCTGACTGACATCGCTGGCATCAGAGACGAGGCAAAAAAGGCGGAATTTTTAAAAGGTGCGATAGATGTTTGAAAAGTCGAGTTTAGAAAGGTTAAAAAAAATTTCACAAGGGCATCTCTAAAAACCAGTTT
>DCIZ01000140.1:5508-18376 GCA_002317305.1 Campylobacter sp. UBA1713 | reverse complement strand
AAAACGAACAAAAAAGCAAGCCACCAAATTTAGATAAGTAGTTTTTAGAGATGCCCAAAAATATTTGCAAATTTGCGCTTCGTTTAAACGAAATGTAAGGTTTATTTGTGTAAAATGTCGCCGTTTTGATTTTAAGTAGGGGACTGAACCGAACGAGTTGAGGCAAATTTATTTTGGAGAACTTTTATGAAAAAGTTTTTGTTTCTTTTGGTAGCTTTTTCTAGCTTTCTTTTTGGTGCTGACGGCGAGAGCGTTAAGTCATTTTCTATCATCGCAGCAGGCATCGGTCTAGGCATCGCAGCACTTGGTGGTGCTATTGGTATGGGCAACACAGCAGCAGCGACTATCTCTGGAATCGCAAGAAATCCAGCACTTGGTGGCAAACTAACAACTACAATGTTCATTGCACTAGCGATGATCGAAGCACAAGTCATTTACGCACTTGTTATCGCTTTGATAGCACTCTATGCAAATCCGTTCATTGGTTAATTTTTAAGCGTGAAAAAAGGGGCTCGAAAGTTGCTTTCGTGCCCTACAAAACAGCATCTACAGATGACTCTTTTGGATTATTTAAAGAAAATGTAGTAAGCAGGGGATCTACACACATCTTTAATTATGAAAAAAGGGTCATCTGTGGGTGCTCACTTTAGCGGAGAAGTGAGTCTCCCACTTTGTTTAAAGTGTGGTGTAGTTTTTTAAAAGAAGAAAATAAATTTATAGCATTTACAGATGACTCTTTTTATAGCTTGTTAGCTGTGCTAGAAAGAATGTCTATGAACTTCTATCTGTTTTAGGTAGTTGATTCTTTCTTGCCAAAAAGAAGGATCATCTGTGGGTGCTTGCTTTAGCGGAGAAGTAAGTCTCCCACTATATATGATGATAAAAATGTGGAGCAAAACGAGCTTTATGGCTTGCAATTTAAGCTCGTTTGGGCTCATTTTTTTTGACTTGTTTTTTTAGAAAATCTCGCATTTTGTTTTTACTTTTTTTTAATGTTTTTGCGAATATGGTGGAATTGGTAGACACACTATCTTGAGGGGGTAGCGCTTCACGGCATGCGAGTTCGAGTCTCGCTATTCGCACCACTTTTTTACTTTTTTACTTTTTTATCTCAAATTTTTTATTCTTATTTTTTAGCGTTTGTTTTTTCTATATCCAAATTTATATAAATTCAAATTTCTTCACTCAACATTACGCTCTCCGTTTTCTGTTTTCCGTTTTCCGAAAATGGGTCGCAGGGGCGCTAGCCCCCGTCCGCCCTGTCCCTCGCCACGCTTCTTTGAGCTTCAGCGAAAAGAAGCGTGGCGAGGGACTAAAAAAGCGTTAGCTTTTTACCTATCGGAAAGCAGAATGCGGAAAACAGAAAGTGGAATTTGTGAAAATTTGCTTTTTAGTGAATTTAGCTTTTTACTTGCTCACCAAGCAGGGGATTCTTCGGTCGCTACCGCTCCCTCAGAATGACGGCGTTGGTTTTTGCTTTTTTGATAATCGCAAATTCTGCATTCTGCATTCTGCATTCTGCATTCTGCATTCTGCATTCTGCATTCTGCATTCCGCATTCCGAACGGGTCGCAGGGGTGCTAGCCACAGTCGCACGTCCTGTATTGATTTTTGAGCGAAGAGATTTAAGCGGGTCGCAGGGGCGCTAGCCCCCGTCCGCCCTGTCCCTCGCCACGCTTCTTTGAGCTTCAGCGAAAAGAAGCGTGGCGAGGGACTAAAAAAGCGTTAGCTTTTTACCTATCGGAAAGCAGAATGCGGAATTTTGTAAATTTGCTTTTTCGTGAATTTTATAGATTCTACTCGCTCAAAAGGCTGGGGATTCTTCGCTTCGCTAACGCTCCGCTCAGAATGACGGCGTTGCTTGTCGATTCTAGAAAATCGCAGAATCCGCAATCCAAATGCAAATTGTAAATTCAGCTTTAAAAGGGTAAAATATAACCTATTTTACAAACAAAGGAAAAAACATGGACATCTCTAAGATAAAAGCAGGGTCAAACCCAGACAAACTAAACGCCGTCATCGAAATCCCATACGGCTCAAACATAAAATACGAACTCGACAAAGAGAGTGGCGCAGTTTTTGTAGACCGAGTTCTCTACTCTTGCATGTTCTACCCAGCAAACTACGGCTTTGTGCCAAACACACTTGCAGCAGACGGCGATCCAGCCGACATTTTGGTGCTAAACGACTACCCGCTCCAAGCAGGCAGCGTCATTCCGTGCCGCCTCATCGGCGTTTTGGTCATGGAGGACGAAGCGGGCATGGACGAAAAGCTACTAGCCGTTCCAGTCAGCAAGATAGACCCACGCTACAACAACATAAAAGAGACGAGCGACTTGCCAGAAGCTACGCTAAATCGCATCAAAAATTTCTTTGAGACTTACAAGCTTTTAGAACCGGGCAAGTGGGTAAAGGTCAAAGGCTTTGAGAATGCCGCAAAAGCGACAGAGATTCTAGACAACGCCATTAAAAATTACAAATAAATTTGCAAAATTCAAAAAAAACACAAACATAACGCCGTCATTTGTAAGAGCGTTAATTTATGCTTTTTTGATAATAGCAAATTTCGCACTCCGCACTCCGAACGGGGTCGCAGGGGCGCTAGCCCCCGTCTCCCGCCTCCACCACCACAATTTTGAGACGAAAGCGAAAAAATTGTGGTGGTGGAGGCTAAACAAAAAAAAGCGCTAGCTTTTTACATACCGAAAGCAGAGTGCGGAAAACAGAAAACGAAATTTGTCAAAATTTGCTTTTTTGCGAATTTGACTTTTTTACTCACTCACCGGGCAGGGGATTCTTCGGTCGCTAACGCTTCCTCAGAATGACGACGATAACGGAAAACGGAATGCGGAAAACAGAGAACGGAATTTGTCAAAATTCGCTCTTTAGTGAATTTTAAAGATTCTACTTGCCTAAAAGGCAGGGGATTCTTCGGTCGGTAACGGAAAACGGAATGCGGAAAACAGAGAACGGAATGCAGAAAACAGAATTTAATAAATTCGCTTTTTTGCGAATTTAACGATTCTGTAGAATCGCAGAATCCGCACTCCGCACTCCGTTTTCCGTATGTAAAAAGCTAACGCTTTTTATTTGTCCCGCCGCCGTTTTCTTTTTCGATAAATCTCAAAAGAAAACGGCGGAGGGACGGTGGGCGGGGGCAAGCCCCTGCGACCCCATGAATCGCTCCGCACGCCGAATGCATTCCGCATTCCGCATATATTTCATTTTGGAGAAACAAAAACAAAAATGAACAAAAACGCATTTACCCCATTTACCACGCTCATCATCGCCATTTGTGCGCTCTCACTAGCCGCAGAGAGTTTGCTACTCAGTAGTCGCTGGTTTTTTCGGACATTTGGGCTAAACCCACTCGTCTTTGACGGCTACTTTTGGCAACCACTCACGACCATGTTTGTCCACGGCTCGTTTCTGCATCTGCTGATGAACATGCTCGTCTTGCTCATATTTGGCGCTAGAATCGAACGCTACATAGGAAGTGCAAATTTCGCCGCACTCTACCTTGTCTGTGGCGTGCTAACTTCGCTTTGTTGCATGGCGTGGATTCACTTCTACCCCGCAAATATCTTCGGTGCTAGCGGTGCCATCTGCTCGCTACTGGGCTTTGTGGCACACAGAGACCGCCAAAACTTCACCGCCATCGCCCTTTGGGTGCTCGCCATGAGCTTTTTGCCCTTTCTTTACGGAGCAAATGTCGCGTGGCAGTCGCACATTTTTGGCTTTTTAGTCGGGCTGTTTGCGGCAAAAATGAGGATATTTGGATGAAAATTTTAGTGCTTGGAATCGGAAATGTTATGTTTGGCGACGAGGGTTTTGGTGTGCATTTTGTAAAGATGATGGCGCAAAATTTCACCTTTTCGCCCGAAGTCAAATTTGAAGACGGTGGAACGCTCGCTGGCGTGCTAAGCGGACTCATAGCGGGTTTTGACGAGCTGGTCGTAGTAGACTGCATAGAGGCAGACGGCGCAAATGTGGGCGATGTCTTTAGCTTTCCTTTTTCTGCCATGCCTTCTCGCATTAGCTGGAGTGGCTCAGCGCACGAAGTGGAGATGCTTCAGACTTTGCAGATGATGGAGCTTTTGGGCGACTTGCCTAAAACGCAGATAGTTGCAGTCGTGCCAAAACGTGTAGCGCCCATGACTTTTACGTTAAGCGAAGAGCTCGTGCTAGCCACGCAAACGGTGCAAAAGGCACTTTTAGCACACCTAAAAACTTTGGGCGTAAGTGCGAAAAAAGTAGCCGACATTTCGCTACAAGAGGTCGCCGACAGGTGGAAAGAGGCACAGTTTAAATTTGAATTTGTCTAATCACAAATTTCCGCATTACATCATCCGAAAGTAAAAACCATGATCTCACCTGAAAGCATCGAGCAGCTAAAACTGCGAATCGACATCGTTGACATTGTCAGCACCTACATAAGCGTAAAAAAAAGCGGTAGCGCCTATGTCTGCATCTGCCCGTTTCATGACGACAGAAATCCATCCATGAGCATAAACCCGCACAAAGGTTTCTACCACTGCTTTTCGTGTGGCGCAGGCGGCGATGCCATAAAATTCGTCATGGAGTATGAAAAACTCACCTACCCCGAAGCCATCGAAAAAATAGCGAATCTTTGCAACTTTTCGCTCACCTACACCGCTAGCAAAGAGCCAAAAAAAGAGGACAAGCGAATTTTAGAGCAGCTAAATTTGCTTTACAGAGAAAACCTAAAACGCGCTCACGAAGCTAGACGTTACCTCTTTTCACGAAGCTTAACAGGCGAGCTAATAGAGCGTTTTGAGCTAGGCTGGGCGGGAAGTTCAGCACAGTCGCTAACACTTTTACAAAAAAACGACATAACACTAGAAGAGGCGCTAGCAGTCGGTGCGGTAAAACAAAACGAAGAGGGCTTTTACGCAAGCTTTATAAACCGCATCACATTTCCCATTCGCGACTTTAGTGGCATGCTGGTCGGTTTTGGCGGTCGAACACTCGGCAACAACCCTGCAAAATATGTAAATTCGCCTGATTCAGAAATTTTCAACAAATCACGCATCCTCTACGCCTATGACAAAGCCAAAAAGTCCGCACTCGCACTCGGCGAGCTCGTCATTTGCGAAGGCTACATGGACTGCATCGCCTTTCACGCAAGTGGCGTTACAAACGCTGTCGCAGTTTTAGGCACGGCACTCACCGAGTCGCACATTCCGCTGCTAAAAAAAGGCGACCTAAAAGTCATCTTGTGTTTTGATGCAGACAAAGCCGGACAAGGCGCAGCGGTAAAAAGTGCTAGACTTTTGGCACAAAACGCCATTGACGGTCGGGTAACTTTCGTCCCTTCGGGCAAAGACCCAGCTGAGCTTTTTGCCGCCCAAAGAGGCGACGTGCTAAAAGACGTGGTGAGCGGTGGCGTGGAGTTTGGCGAATTTGTCGTGCGTAGCATCATAGAAAACGCCGCACCAAAAACGCCGCTAGAGGTAGAAAAAACGCTTGGCGAGGTGAAGGAATTTTGTAGCTTTCTTAGCGAAATAGTAGCAAATTCTTATGAGCGACTGGTGGGCGAGCTACTTGGGCTAAAAGCGGGAAGTTTTGTGCTAACTGGTGGCGAAAATTCGAATTTGCGGGCAAATTTGCGTGTGCGGGCATTTGCTAAAAGCTGGCAAAGTGGCGAGCACAGTGCTAAAAACATAAAAGACCACGCTGAATTTGTCATCTTTAAAAACATGCTAGAAAACCGCCAAATTCTCGAATTTGTAAAACAAGATTGTGGTGAAGAGGTCTTTAAACACAAAGATTTTTACCGCGCGGTTACGGGCTCACAAAACATAAACAACCCATGCATTCGCGTGCTAAACAGCGACTTTAAGGACGTCAAGCCTTTTGACTCGCCAAAAAAAGTCGCCGAAGCACTTTTGCCTTTAAAGATAGCCTACCTAAACGAGAGCCGAGCAGAAGTGGCACACTCTCTTATGAGCGATGAGAAAAAACGCGTTCAAATTTTAAAAATAAACAAAATGCTGGCTGAATTGGAAGAGCAAAAGATGAAGTTTTAGCGATTCGTTGAAAATTTGCTTTTTCGTGAATTTGGCTTTTTTGCTCGCTTAAAAGGCGTGGAAAATTCGTAAAATTCATGCAAAAGTAAATTTATCAAATCTTGGTAAGAGGACGGGGCGCTGCCCCTGCGACCCCTTTTTTTTGCAATATATAAAAACAAATTTAAAAAAACCAAAAGGAGCAAATGTGAATTTTACACACCTAGACGAAAACGGCAACATAAACATGGTAGATGTCGGAAACAAACCGCCGACAAAGCGAGAGGCAGTAGCTTCGGGCGAAATTTGCGTAGGCGAAGAGATATTTACAAAGATAAAAACAAACCAAATAGCCAAAGGCAACGTGCTCGAGTGCGCCAAAATAGCTGGCATCATGGCGGCAAAAAAAACGCATGAGCTCATTCCACTTTGCCACCAAATTTGCCTTGACAAAGTAGACATAAGCTTTTCTTTTGACGAGAAAACGCACACCATAAAAGCCCAAAGCCTCGCCCGCACAAACGGACAAACGGGCGTAGAGATGGAGGCACTAATAGCTGTAAGCGTAGCACTAACGACAGTTTATGACATGTGCAAAGCCCTTAGCAAATCAATGATCATCAGCGACATAAAGCTTTTAAGCAAAAGTGGCGGAAAGAGTGGCGACTATGTTAGACAAATTTAACAGAAAAGTAGACTATGTGCGCATTTCGCTCACCAAAAACTGCAACCTTGCGTGTGAGTATTGTCGAAGTAGCGTAGAAAAAATCGTGCCAGACGGCTTGTCTTTTGACGAAGTGAAACTGCTCTGTGAAACGCTTTTTGAGCTAGGCATCACCAAATTTAAGCTCACGGGCGGCGAGCCGCTTTTGCGTCCAGACTTAACGCAAGTCGTCCGCTACATAAAGTCGCTTTCGCCACAAAATGACGTAACACTCACCACAAACGCCGTCTTTTTACACCGCGTTTTAGACGAGCTAGTAGCGGCGGGACTAGACGGCATGAATGTCAGCCTAGACAGCCTCGTTCGTGAGCGTTTTAACGCCATCACGCGTAGCGCGCATTTTGGGCGTGTAGTCAGAAACATTTGCAAAGCAAAAAACCGCGTGCCGACAAAGCTAAACGTGGTGCTAAAACGCGGCTTTAACGATGACGAGATTCTCAAATTTGTCTCGCTTACGCTCCGCCACCGCCTAAACGTGCGCTTCATTGAGATGATGCCGATGGGTACGGGCGACTTAAAACACTGCATATCGAACGACGAGGTTTTAGAAATAGTGCGAAGTAAATTTGAAGTGGAAACTGACGAGCGAAAACACGGCAACGGACCAGCGAAATATTTTCGCATAAAAGGCGCAGTTTCTAGCTTTGGGCTCATTAGCCCCATTCACGGCAAATTTTGCGAAAGCTGCAACCGCATCCGCATAAGTAGCGATGGCATCATAAAAGGCTGCCTCTTTTACAAAGGCGACTTAGACCTAAAACCAGCTTTGAGTGCTGGCGACAAAGCGGCGGTAAAAAGCATGCTCGTGGAAGGAATTTACAACAAACCAGTAGAACACAGGATGGAGGAGATGGGGCTTTTTCGTGGCGAAGTGAAAAAAAGAGACGTCAGCAAATTTAGCACGCGTGAGAGCCTCGAAAATGCTGACAGACAGAGCATGTCGGGCATCGGCGGGTGAAGCGGGTGAAAATGAAGGCGAGCTAAAATAAGGAGAAAAAAATGGTAACTATAGTTTTAAAAAACGAGATGGAAAAGAGCTTTGTGGAGGCTTTTATTCGGCTAGTAAAAACTCAGCCAAAAGAGAGTTACGAGATAAAACGAGAGCGGCAAAAAAGAATTCCAGCGCTTGATGAGGCTATAGCGGAGTATGAGCGCGGCGAGACGACTTGTTACGAGAGTTATGAAGAGTTTGCAAAGGCAATGGATGAACTATAGAGTCAAAACTTCGGCAAAATTTAAGAGATGTTTCAAAAAACTTAGCGAAAAAGAAAAAGAGCTAACAAAAGATGTGGTTGCAAAACTCGCACGTGGCGAAACGCTTGAAGCGCGTTTTAAAGACCACGCTTTAAGCGGCGACTACGAGGGCTTTCGCGACTGCCATGTCCGCCCTGACCTCGTTCTCATTTATAGAATCAACGGCGAAGTTTTAGAACTATACCTAGCACTTGTCGGTAGCCACGCTGAAATTTTCGGGTGAAGTTTTTTGGATAGTGAAAAAGTGATGTAAAGGAAAAAAATGGTAACTATAGTTTTAAAAAACGAGATGGAAAAGGGCTTTGCGGAGGCTTTGATTCAGTTAGTAAAAACTCAGCCAAAAGGGAGTTACGAGGTAAAACAAGAGAGGCAAAAGAGAATTCCAGCGCTTGATGAGGCTATAGCGGAGTATGAGCGTGGCGAGACGACTTTTTGTAAAGATTATGATGAATATTTGGTAAAAATCGATGAATAAATATGCCGTTAAATATTCTAGAGCCTACAAAACGTCTCGAAAAAAGCTAAACAAAAGCGACAAAGAGCTTTTAGAAAGCGTGGTATCAAAGCTCGCTAGTGGCAAAACGCTTGAAGCGCGTTTTAAAGACCACGCACTAAGTGGCGACTACGAGGGCTTTCGCGACTGCCATGTCCGCCCTGACCTTGTGCTAATTTACAGAATCAACGGCGAGATTTTGGAGCTATACCTAGCACTTGTGGGTAGCCACGCTGAAATTTTCGGGTGAAGTTTTTTGCGGAAAACAGAGAACGGAATTTGTCAAAATTCGCTTTTTCGTGAATTTTATAGATTCTACTTGCTTACCAGGCGGGGGATTCTTCGGGTTGCATTCGCTCCCTTACGAATGACGGCGGTAACGGAAAGCGGAGAACGGAAAACGGAAAACGGAATTTGTCAAAATTCGCTTTTCGTGAATTTGACTTCTTACTTGCTAAAAGGCAGGGGATTCTTCGGTCGGCTTTGCCTCCCTCAGAATGACGGCGTTAGTTTGTGCTTTTTTTGATAATCGCAAATTCCGCACTCCGCACTCCGCACTCCGCACTCCGAACGGGGTCGCAGGGGCGTTAGCCCGTCGCCCATCATCCTCCCACCAAAACATCACGGCAGTTGCGTTGTGGTTTTTACAAAGCGAATTTGTGGCGACGAAGCGTTTTCGTTAGAAAAAGTAGTAGTCGTGAGAACAACAGCGGCAGTTTTTGCGATGTTTGTGCTTTTCGTGCCAGCTTGCGAACTCAAATTTGCACTCAAATTCGAATTTACGCCCGCACAACCGCCCACATAACTCACGCTAACTTCGCTTTTTACCAAAAACGCCTCTTTTTGCGGATAAAAAAACTCAAATTCAGTCGCACAACTCCCCTTTTGAATCTCAAAAATAGCCGCTTCCGTAGCACTTCGTGCAAAAATTCGCACCTGTGCGGCTAAAAATTCTTGTGTTGTTTGGTGAGCCCCAAGCGCGCTAATCCACAAAGTCGCCACGCCAACACCGCTAACAACGACCACAAAAACCACAGCCAAAAGTAGCGAATAAGCGCGCCTCATCGCCCTACTCTCGTTTTAAAATTTGTCTGCATTTTTTTAACTCCTTTTTTTTATTTTTTGAGTAAAAGCAAATTTGTCAAATGCGAAAAGCAAGTGCAAAACCGTCATTTTCCGTTTTCTGTTTTCCGCATTCTGCTTTCTGATGACCCATGTTCTCGCCACTATTTGCTCATATTTTCATAAGTTTTTAACGTTTTGTTTTTGTGCTGACGCAAAAGCTCGTCTCGCTCCGCCCGTAACTCGCTAGCAAATTTGCTTTTTTTGTCGTCTATTTTTTGTAAAACAACTTTTTCACCAGCCAGTTTCGCCGCCTCTTTTATTAGTTTTATCAACGCCAAATTCTCAGTTTGTATGATGATTCTGCTCATTTTTTCTCCTTATTTTATGCCGCTTTTCACCGCCTCCAAAACTTCACGCAAGCCACCAAATTTACCAGCATCAGAACCCACCAAAAAACACGCTCCCACGCCTGCGTTTTTGCCCGCCTCCATGTCGCTCATCTTGTCGCCCACCATCACCGCCTCTTTTAGCGTTAGCCCAAACTCAGCCGCCGCAGAAAGCAGCATGCCAGGACGCGGTTTTCGGCACTCGCACGCTACTTCTGGCGCATGCGGACAAAAAAAGACCTTTTTAACACGCACGCCGTTTGCCAAAAGCTCTGCTAACATAAATTCGTTTAACCGCAAAAAATCCTCCAAAGTGTAGTAACCGCGCCCGATGCCAGACTGATTTGTTACGACAAAAATTTCAAAACCCAGCTCACAAAACCCACGCAACGCCTCAAAAACGCCGTCTCTAAAAACGAACTCTTCACGCCGCGCCACGTAGCCAAAATCCTCGTTTATTACGCCGTCTCTGTCCAAAAAAAGCGCTCTCATTTTTCACCTTTTTTTAACATTTTCCACACTATCCACGCCACGCCGATGTCTATGCAAACGTCAGCAGCGTTAAAGATGGCAAACTCAAACCACTTGTGCCACGAAACATAATCCACCACAAAGCCATGCACAAAGCGGTCGGCGAGATTCGCCACGCCACCGCCCAGCACGAGCCCGACTGCCGCGCCGTTTTTTGCCACTATCTCACGCTCTTTTGCAAGGTAAAAAACCACGCCCAAAAGCAAAAAAAGCTGGACAAATTTTAGCCACTCGCCCAAAAAAGCAAACATAGAAAAGGCAACACCCGTGTTTTTTACCAAAACCAAATTTATATATTCACTCTCAAAAAAAGGCTGATAAAACTCAAAATTCCACAAAAAAAGCCACTTCAACGCCCAATCAAACGCAAAAACCGCCAATGCTACAAAAAAAACACGCCTCACGCAAGCGCCTTTTTGAAAAACTCTTCGACTTGTGCCATTTTTGTCTTTATGACACGCTCGTCCTTGCCCTCCAAAAGCAAGCGAATCAAATTTTCTGTGCCCGAGTAGCGAAAGAGTGAGCGGACTTTTGCGGCATTTAGCTCCTCTTCTAGCTCCTTTAAGCCAGCCAAATTTGAAAGCGGCTTTTTTTCGTTTATTTTTAAATTTACCAAAAGCTGCGGGTAAGGTTTTAAAGCACCAAAAAGTTCGCTCGCTTTTTTGCCACTTTGAATGAGACACGCACTCACCTGCAAGGCACTCACAAGCCCGTCGCCCGTCTTTGCGTAGTCGCCAAAGATGACGTGCCCGCTTTGCTCACCACCAAAATTTAGCCCGCACTCTTTCATCTTTTCTAGGACAAATTTGTCGCCCACGTTACAACGCTCGACTGAAATTTTGCTCTTTGCTAGGTAGTCTTCAAGCGCGGCATTGCTCATAACTGTCGCTGCTATCTTGCCACCACGCAAGCGGTTTTGTCGTGCAAGGTGAGCGGCTAAAATGCCCAAAAGCGCATCGCCGTGAACTATCTCGCCCTTTTCGTCTACGACTATGAGGCGGTCAGCATCGCCGTCAAAAGCAAAGCCTATGTCAGCGCGAAGGCGTTTGACTTCGCTAGCAAGTGCTTGTGGAAAGAGCGCGCCGCAGTTGGCGTTTATATTGTTGCCGTTTGGCTCGTCGCTTAGGACTATGAGCTCGGCTCCTAGCTCGCTAAAAACAGTCGGCGCCACTTTGTAGCTAGCGCCATTTGCGGTGTCTATGACGATTCTTAAACCTTTTAAATTTAGCTCACGTGGGAAGGAATTTTTTATGTGGACTATGTAACGCCCGACCACGTCGTCTATGCGTTTTGCTGAGCCGATGGCAAGTCCGGTTTTTTGGGCACTCTCCACAAGCTCATCGTCAAAGTAAATTTGCTCTATCTTTGCCTCTATCTCCTCGCCGAGTTTGTCACCGTTGCCGTCAAAAAATTTGATTCCGTTGTCTTCAAAAGGGTTGTGCGAAGCGCTTATCATGATGCCTGCATCACAACGCATGTCCTCTGTTAGAAATGCTACTGCTGGTGTAGGCATCGGACCTATTTGGATGGCGTCGTAACCGACAGCGGTAAGTCCTGCGACTATGGCAGTTTCTATCATGTAGCCGCTTTTTCGTGTATCTTTGCCGACTAAAATTTTGTTTGTAACCGAGTGTTTGCGAAAGTAGATGCCCGCTGCCATCGCAAGCTTCATGGCTAAATTTGCCGAGAGCTTTTTGCCCGCTAGCCCTCTAACGCCGTCTGTGCCGAAAAGTTTCATGGTGTTCCTTTTGGGCATCTCTAAAAAACCACTTGATAAATTTGAGTGGCTTGCTTTTTCGTTTGTGTTTCACGGAAGCTTCGCTTTGCATATTTTTACCTTAAAACTCGTCAAATACTAAAGTATTCTCCTCATTTTAAGAAAAAAATCTCCTGGAAACACTCCGAAAAATCAAGCCAAACTGGTTTTTAGAGATGCCCTTTTTTAAAAATGCAAATTTGCATTATAGCAAATTTATATTTAAACCTTTTTAAAGGATTTTTGTGCTACTATTTATGATTTAAATTAAATTTTACGTAAAAGGCTACAAAATGGCAAATCACAAATCTGCTGCAAAGAGAGCACGACAAACAGAAAAGCGAACAGAGAGAAACAGATTCTACCGAACTCGTCTAAAAAACATCTCTCGTTCTGTTAGAGAGGCGGTCGTCAGTGGCGATGCAAACGCTGCAAACGAGGCTTTGAAAGTGGCAAACAAGAGCTTTCACAGCTTTGTTAGCAAAGGTTTCTTAAAAAAAGAAACAGCTTCGAGAAGAGTAAGCCGACTTGCAAAACTCGTAAACAGCTTGTCTGTTGCTGCTTAAGGGCATCTCTAAAAACCAGTTTGGCTTGATTTCGAAGAGTGTTTTTAGGAGATTTTTTTCTTAA
>DCIZ01000140.1:440-5453 GCA_002317305.1 Campylobacter sp. UBA1713 | reverse complement strand
GCGAAGCTTCCGTGAAACACAAACGAAAAAGCAAGCCACCCAAATTCATTAAGTGGTTTTTTAGAGGTGTCCTTAATCTTTTGGCATTTTTCTTTCGGGCGTTTTCGCCCACCTCTTTTTTTCTCACTTTTTCACAAAAGGTAAATTTATGTTAGCTGACAAACTACAACCATTTTTGAATCGCTACGATGAAATCTCAAAACTTTTAACTTCAGATGCCGTTTTGGGCGACATAGCACAGATGACAAAACTCTCAAAAGAACAAAGAAGCCTAGAAGCGACCGTAAACGCCGCACGCAAATACCTCGCACTTTTAGCACAAATGGAAGAAAACCGTGCGCTTTTGGACGATGCGGAGCTGGGCGAACTGGCAAAAGAGGAGCTAAAAGAGCTAGAGGCAAATTTGCCACTCGTGGAGGAGGAGATAAAGCTTTTGTTGTTGCCAAAAGACCCAAACGATGAGCGAAATATCTTTTTGGAACTTCGTGCTGGCACGGGCGGCGACGAGGCGGCGCTTTTTGTGGGCGACCTCGCTAGTGCTTACATGCGTTTTGCGGAGAATCGTGGTTACAAATTTGAGATAGTAAGCTCAAGCGAAGGTAGCGTGGGCGGCTTTAAGGAGCTTATATTGCTCGTAAAAGGTCAAGGCGCTTACTCGCGGCTAAAATTCGAAGGCGGCACTCACAGAGTCCAGCGTGTGCCCGCAACAGAGAGTCAAGGACGCGTGCACACTTCTGCCATCACGGTCGCTGTCATGCCCGAAGTCGATGACGCTGAAATTCAGATAAATCCAAACGACTTAAAGATAGACGTCATGCGAAGTAGCGGACACGGCGGACAAAGCGTAAACACCACAGACTCTGCCGTGCGCGTTACGCACATTCCAACTGGGCTTGTCGTGGTGAATCAAGATGGCAAAAGCCAGCACAAAAACAAAGACGCCGCCATAAAAGTGCTAAAAGCGAGGCTTTATGAGATGCAAGAGAGCGAGCGGCTAGAAAAGGAGCGTAAGGAGCGAAGCGAACAGGTCGGCACGGGCGACAGAAGCGGACGAATTCGCACCTACAACTACCCGCAGAATCGCATCAGCGACCACAGAGTAAATTTGACACTTTACAGGCTAGACGCCATCATGGCGGGCGGGCTAATGGACGAGATAATAGACCCGCTAATAGCACACTTTCAAGCTGAACAGATAGCAAAAGCGGGGTTGTGATGCGGGTTTATAAGGAGGCAAATATGCTAAATGCGACTATAGAACATTTTTCTTACAAGAAATTTTGGTGTGAGAAGTTAGACAAATTTGAATTTGTAGATGTAAATGCACTTCCTGCTAAGTCGCTTGTCAAAGTCGGTGGCAAGAGTTTAGCACTTAGTAAGTGGGTCAGCCCAAAACGCACACGCTCCTATCCGTATGCTAGAGTTTACGACACTTTGCAACAGGATGCGACAAAAACGGTAACCGTCATTCCGCTTTTCAAAGACGAAGGCAGTGGCGGCGAGATGGACTATTTGCAGTGGGACACGGTGGGGCTGATGAGCTTGTTAAATGTATATGTTATTTTGGCGTTTTACGACGAAGCAGAGCGAAAAAACGATGGCAAGATAACGAATCAAAAATTTAACAACGATTTTGTTTATTTAAAATTAAACGAAGTTGTAAACTACCAACAGTCGGCACTTCACTGGAATTTAGGGCAGTTTGAAAAGGCAAATTTGTTAAATTTGGTCGAAAATGCAAAAAATGCTTACCGAAAAGTAGGTCAAAATCTCGCAGTTAAGATGCATAATTTTGCGAATTTGGAGAAATTTTGTGCCAAAATTTTGGGCGAAAGAGAAAATTTTATAGCATTTTCTCGTAAAAAAGCACAAAACGCACAAAACGCAGAGAGCAAAACCACACAACCAAAAGAGTTTTTAAACTTTTGTGGCTTTGGCGGACAAAAAGAAAAAATCGTCATAAAAAACCATCTCGGTGGTGAGTATTTTTTTACGATAGACGAAGTTTTTTTTAAAGATGGCGTTTTGTTTTTGTGCGAGAACAAACACGCCAAAAACGCCGCTTTGCCTAGTTTTGATGACATAAAAGATGGACTTTTAAAGCTAATGCTTTATGAAAATTTAAGCGAGTTAAAAGGTTTTGACAAATTTAAAGCGGTGTTAAATTTGACTGCGAGTGGTAAAATTTTGACCGCAAAACAGCGTGAATTTTTGGCGCTTTTAAAAGAGGAAGCGAGGTTTAACAAATTTGAAATTTGGCTAAACGGAGTGGTGCGATGAATTTTGTAAAAAGTCCTTTGCGGTATCCGGGCGGAAAGTCCAGAGCGGTTAAATTTTTGGCTGAATTTTGCGGGAAGTTTAAAGAATACAGAGAGCCGTTTTTTGGTGGCGGGAGTTTGGGAATTTTTCTAGCACAAAAAAACAGCGAGGCTAGATTTTTGGCAAATGACCTAAACTACGAACTTTTTTGTTTTTGGAAGTGTCTAAAAACGCACGCAGCGGAGCTGGTGGCTGAAGTAGAGCGTGTGAGGCGTGAGTTTAAAGATGGACGAAAGTTGTATGAAAATATACTAATCAGGCGAAATTTAAATTTGAGCGAGTTTGAACGGGCGGTGGATTTTTTCGTTTTAAATCGCATCACATTTTCTGGCGTTGTGGACAGCGGTGGCTACTCGCAAAAGGCGTTTGAAGGGCGTTTTACAGCTAGTTCGGTCGAGCGACTAAAAGATGCAGCAAAGGTGGCGAGCAAATTTGAATTTAGCCACGGCGGTTATGAAGCACTGCTTTTTAAAGGCGGAAAAGATGTTTTGCTTTTTTTAGACCCGCCCTACATAAGTGCGACAAAATCAAGGCTTTATGGTAAAAACGGCGAGTTACACATGAGCTTTGACCACGTAAAGTTGCGAGATGACTTGCTGGGCGTGAAACATAAATTTATCATGACTTATGACGACTGCGAGGCGGTTAGAGAGCTTTACAAAGAGTTTTACATAAAGGAATTTGCTTTGCAATACGGCATGAATAGTTTCACGAAAAAAGCGAGCTTGGGACATGAAGTGCTGGTGAGTAACTTCGCTTTTTCTAGCGAAAGCCTCTTTGAGATGTGTGGGTAGCATAGTGTTTACTGGCTAGGAAATTTTTATTTTACAAAATAGATAAACAAGCCACACGTTTTTATCTAAATTTAAGTGGCTCGCTTTTTTGATGTTTCTGTAAAAACCGAGCCAAACTAGTTTTTGAGAGATGTCATAAACATAAAAATTTAACTAAAATTTCACTAAAATTCTAACAAAAATTCAAATTTCGCAAAAATTTCACAAAATTTTTACCTACTTTAAGCTTAGTTTTTTTTTCACGCTATAATACGCTAATTTTAGTTTTTAAAATGTAAATTTAAAAAAAGGATTTTTTTATGAAAAAACGAATTTTATCTGCGGTTTTGTCTGCAGTTTGCGTGGCTTCTTTTAGCGGTTGTGCGCTTGATAGCTTCACGAGCCTTACAAGTGGCATTTTTGGAACGTCTGAAACTGGCGAAAGTTTGACGAAAAAGTCGCTAACTTTGATGGAGAATTGTGAAAGCGAGTATAAAGGCAAGTCGGATGCGATTAACGCATGCTACAGCAGATATGTAGATTCACTTAGTGAAACGCAAGCTAAAAAGTTAAATGATTATCTAACAAAAAAACTAAAAGATCCTGACTATTTGGCAAAAACAAAAAAGGCGGAGTTAAGAAGAGTTAATATTTTGAACGACTCAGTGCGTCACAAAATAATTTTTAGTAGTCTTTAATTAATAAAAAAAGGAAAAATTATGAAAAAAAGAATTTTATCTGCGGTTTTATGTGCGGTTTGCATGGCTTCTTTTAGCGGTTGCGAGCTAATAGCGCCTTTGGTTGGAATCGGGATAGCTGGCAAACAGCTAGCTGATAACGCAGACAACACAAAGGCAAACGAGGCGCTTTACGCATATGTTCAGTGCGAGGAAAAAAACAAAACGACAGCCAAAATAAACGCATGTTTTGCGCAATACGACGCCAAACTTAGCAACGAAGATAGGCAGACGATAGTCGATGTTTTTGACAAATATGGCAACGATGCAAATTTTTCTCTAACTTTGACAAAAGAGGAGCGAGCACAGCACAAAAAGGTTAGAAACTATTTGGCGGCTAGGTTGAAAAAGTAGAGTTTTTGGCTGGTTTTTGCTGGTTTTGGCTTTTGGCTGGTTTTGGCTGGTTTTTTGGATAGTTTTTGCTGATTTTAGTAGCGAGGCTTTTACGGTTTGTAGTTTTTGTAAATCTCTACAAACCGCTTTTTTTGTTGCTCGGGTGCTTTTTTTGGCACTCGGCAAATTTTGTTTTTGCTTTTTTATTTGCTTTTTTGAATTTTGTCTAAAAGTTTAGCGCACTCTTCTTCGCTTAAAACTGGGTCAAATTCTTTTTCAAAACGATTCTTGTTTTTTAGGTCAAACTCTGAAACTGTTTTTAAAAATTTGGGCTTAATGGACAAATTCGAGTGNNAAAATTTGCTAAAATCTGGATTTTTCTGTGCTAGATCATTCATCGCCATAAGATCAAGCTCTTTCCTAAATTTAGCTTTGGCTAAAATGCGATTAGCGAGAGCGTCCTCAGAATTTAAGCTAATGACCCCGATGCCAAATGAGGCATTTAAGCGAAAAATAAGATCCATTAGTGCGGCGTCATTTTCGTCTATGTCTAGGGCGACTAGGTAGCCTTCGTTTGCAAAACTCGAGTTACTAACAGCTTGAAAGTAGCACTCACGCAAATTTGCCACGTTTATCTCGACTTTCATCTCAAAAGAGTAAATTTTTACAGGCAAGGTGTTAAATCGAGGGATACACTTGATTAAATTTTCGTCAAAACCATCATACTCAAAACTCACGCCCACGATGTCAGGGTGAATCCAGCGGTTTTCACCTTTTGGCGATTTTGTGCTGTTTTCATGAAAAATCGTCTTTGCGTAGGCGTCAAACTCTTCACTCTCTTTGACAAATTT
>DCIZ01000140.1:0-347 GCA_002317305.1 Campylobacter sp. UBA1713 | reverse complement strand
TAAATTTGGATCATCTTGCCACTCTTTTAAGCCTACCGACTTTACTGGTTTTATTTGTGTGTAGTAAAGTGGCGACTTGGCTTCATTGTTTTTTAAATTTAGATAGATTGCCGCACTAAACGACATATGTGGCGTTTTGCCTTTAAAATTTGTTAGCTCTTTGTCGAGACCAAAATCTACCGCTTTGTCCCAAAATTTAGTCGGACACAATGGCGTTTTTACCCTTTTTAAAACTTCAACCGCGACTTCTACTGCTGTCATTTTATTTCCTTTTTGTTAAGATTAAATTTAGAGCACCTCTAAAAAACCAGTTAACTGAATTTGGTGGCTTGCTTTCGAATTTGTTT
>DCIZ01000135.1:4718-7096 GCA_002317305.1 Campylobacter sp. UBA1713 | reverse complement strand
CACTCGAATTTGTCCATTAAGCCCAGAATGCGGTTTTTGCGATTCTCTTGAATCGACAAACAAATTCACGAAAAAGTGAATTTACAAAAATTCCGTTTTTCTGTTTTCCGCACTCCGTTTTCTGAACGTGTTTATTTTTTATTTAGTTTATTTGGGTAAAATGTAAAGAAAAATATCTCAAAGGAGTTTTCATGGGACTTTATGACAGAAACAGCAGAGGTGTAGCTTATGAGAGTTATGAGCTAGATTCAGCACGCCAAAGTAGCGTTGAGGTGGGCTTTGTCAAGCGTGTATATCAGCTTTTGACGGCGAGTTTGGTCGCAGCGACAGCAGGTGCTTTTGTGGGCACGGAGTATGTAAAAACATTTAGCTGGATGCTTTTGATTCTCGAATTTGCGTTGCTTTTTGGGCTCATGTTTAGCAAAAACAAGCCAACTTTGGCACTTTTCATGCTTTTTGGTTTTACTTTTGTGAGCGGGCTAACTTTAGGACCGGTGCTTAACCGCTACATTAGCATGGGCATGGGGCACGCGGTTACGCAGGCGTTTTTGGCGACTTCGGTTTCGTTTGCAGCACTTACTGTTTTTGCGTTTAACACGAAGCGTGATTTTAGCTTTATGGGCAAATTTTTGTTTATAACGCTTGTTGTGGTTGTGGTGGCAGGACTGGCGAATCTCTTTTTCCAAAGCACGCTTTTAGCGACTGTGCTTTCAGCAGTGGGTGCGATTTTGTTTAGTGCTTACATTCTTTATGACACACAAAACATCATTCGTGGAGGTTATGACAGCCCTGTAATAGCAGCGGTGAATCTCTACCTTGACATCTTAAATTTGTTCGTTTCGTTGCTTAATTTGTTCGGAATTTTAAACAAAGAGTAAAAAAGGAGTTTTTATGATTTATGAAAATATTTTAGATTTGGTGGGCAACACGCCGCTTTTGAAGATAGATGAGAATCTTTACGCAAAGTGCGAGTTTAAGAATCCGGGCGGTTCAGTCAAAGACCGCATCGCGAAAAATATGATTTTGACGGCGTTAAAAGAGGGTAAGATAACAAAAGAGACGGAGATTTTTGAGCCGACAAGTGGCAACACGGGCGTGGGGCTTGCGATGGTTTGTGCATCTTTAGGCATGAAGATCACGCTTACGATGCCAGAGTCGATGAGTGTAGAGAGGCGTGCGATTCTAAAAGCGTTTGGGGCAAATTTGGTCTTGACACCAAAGGAGCTTGGCATGAAGGGCGCAGTTGATGAGGCACAGAGGCTTTGCGATGAGCGTGGCGGCTTTATACCAGCGCAGTTTGACAACCCGGCAAATCCAAAGGCGCACGAGGAGACGACAGCAGTCGAGATTCTAGCGGAGCTTGCTGACGTTGACATCGTGGTGGCGGGCTTTGGAACGGGCGGAAGTGTGAGCGGAATCGGGCGTGTTTTAAAGAGTAAAAACCCAAATGTTCGTGTGGTGGCAGTTGAGCCAGAGGCTTCGCCTTTGCTAACAAAAGGTGTGGCTGGTCCGCATGCGATTCAAGGAATAGGGGCGAATTTTGTGCCGACAAATTTAGACAAAAGCGTAGTAGATGAGTTTATGACTGTGGCTAACGAAGATGCAAAAGCGGCGACAAAAGAGCTAGCAAGACGCGGAATTTTGGTAGGAATTTCTAGCGGGTCAAACTACTTTGCGGCACGAAAAGTGGCGCAGGCAAATCCGGGCAAAAAGATAGTAACCATCCTTTGCGACACGGGCGAGAGATATCTTTCAACTGGAGTTTTTGAGTGAGCGAGTGGGTGAGAGAGGGTTCGGCGGCGTTGTTTGGTTTGCACGAATATGCGTTTTTTATTACGTTTGGCGTTATTTGGGTCGTTGTCATCTTTTGTAACAACAGGCTTTGGCGGTGGCAACGAGCTAGTGCTATGGGTTTTGGCAAAAAGGTTTTATTGAACGTGGCTTTTGTTTTGCTTTACATTGTGGTGGCGACTTTTGGCGTAGCAGCACTGGGGCACTTTTTGGCGAAGTAGATTCGGAAAACTGAAAACGGAAAACTGAAAACGGGTTGCGTAGTGCGTTCGGAAAACGGAAAACTGAAAACGGGTTGCGGAGTGCGGAGTGCGGAGTGCGTTCAGAAAACATAGTGCAGATTGCGGATTCTGCAATTCTCTAGAATCGACAAACAAATTTACGAAAAAGCAAATTTTGACAAATTCTGTTTTCCGTTTTCTGTATTCCGTTTTCTGGTACCGACGTCATTCGCAAGGGAGGCGTAAGCCGACCGAAGAATCCCCCGCCTGGCGAGGGCAAAGAATCGTCAAACGAAGTTCCTGAAAACAAGCGAAGCGCTCGGCGTTAGCCGATGTTTCCCGTAAAACAAGCGAAGCGCTCGGCGT
>DCIZ01000135.1:0-4682 GCA_002317305.1 Campylobacter sp. UBA1713 | reverse complement strand
GCGTTAGCTTTTTACATACGGAAAATGGAAAACAGAATTCGGAGTTCGGAAAACGAAAAAATGAGTGCGGAAATTTGCGATTTTTAAAAAAGCACAAACCAACGCTGTCATTCTGAGGGAGGCGNNAGCGCTCGCCGTTAGGCGATGTTTCCTGTAAAACAAGCGAAGCGCTTTTTGCAAAGCAAAAATGTTTCTTTAAATTCAAGAAAAAGCGAATTTTTGACAAATTCCGTTTTCTGTTTTCCGCACTCTGTTTTCCGATAGGTAAAAAGCTAACGCTTTTTGTTTAGCCTCCGCCACCACTTGCCTTTTCGCTAAAAGCTCAAAGGCAAGTGGTGGCGGAGGCTGGCAGGCGGGGGCGTTGCCCCTGCGACCCCTTTGAGTCGCTACACTCAAAAATTTGGCGAGTGGAGACTGGCAGGCGGGGGCGTTGCTCCTGCGACCCATTTTCGGAAAACGGAAAACGGAATGCGTTTGAAATGTAGATTACAAATTTAGCAAAAATTTATTTTATATTCACAAAAAAATAGTAAAATTCACACATTTAACAAAAAAGGAAAGCAGACATGAAACGCAAAAAAATCATCATCATCTCGCTACTACTCGCCATCATCGTTGGCGTTTGTTGGCACTTTTACGGCAAAAGCGGTGAAAAACCCACCTACATTACCGCAAAAGTCAAACGCGGCTACATAGACCAAAGTGTCGAAGCCACAGGCGAAGTTTTTGCCGAGAATCTCATAGATGTCGGCGCGCAAGTGAGCGGACAGATAAAAAAACTCTACGTAAAAGTGGGCGACAAAGTCAAAGAGGGCGACCCGATAGCCGAGATAGACTCCGTAAAACAAGAGAACACGCTGGCACAACAAGAGGCGGCACTTTTGAGCTACCAAGCTAGCCTTGAGTCTACACGCATCGCATTAAATATCGCAAAAAAACAATACGACCGTGAAACCGCACTCTACAAACGCAACGTCTCTACCGCCGAAAGCGTAGAAAACGCACGCAACACTTACAGCGCAAAAGCCGCTTCGCTAAAAGAGATAGAGGCAAAGATAAAACAGACGCAGATAGAGATAGACACGGCAAAGACAAATTTGAGTTACACAAAGATCACAGCACCAACAGACGGCACAGTCGTTAGCGTACCCGTCGAAGAAGGACAGACCATAAACGCCGCACAAGCCGCACCTACCATCGCCATGATAGCCGACTTGACAAAGATGGAGATAAAGATGCAAATAAGCGAAGCAGACGTTACAAAAGTCAAAGTAGGCAACCGCGTAGAATACTTCATATTGAGCGATGTTTCACGCAAACTAAACGCCTCTTTGACACAGATAGACCCCGCACTGACCACGCTTAGCGATGGCAGTTACTCAGCGTCTAGTAGCTCAAGTGCGGCGGTTTATTATTACGCAAAAGTGCGTGTGGCAAACGATGACGAGCTACTTCGCATCGGCATGACGACCCAAAACAAGATCATCACACACGAAGCTAAAAACACGCTTTTTGTCTCTAGTCTAGCGGTGAAAAGCGGCGAAAAAGGCAAATTTGTTTTGGTTAAAAATGGCGAAAAAGTTACGCCACGAAAGGTTACGACAGGCATCGTTTCTAGCGTAAATACGCAAATTTTAGAGGGCGTGAGCGAGGGCGAAGAGGTGGTGGTGAGCCAAAGCGGTGGCGTTATGAAACGCGACCCGAGTGGCATGCGTGGCGGACGAGTTCATGGGTTTTAGGTGAGCGGATTGCGTTCGGAGTGCGAAAACGGAGAGCGGAAAGCGGAGTGCGGAATTTGTGATTCTACAGAATCTTCAAATTCACGAAAAAGCAAATTTACAAAATTCCGTTTTCCGCATTCCGCATTCCACTTTCCGAACGGGGTCGCAGGGGCAGCGCCCCCGTCCCGCCGTCCCTCGCCGTTTTCTTTTGAGATTTATCGAAAAAGAAAACGGCGAGGGACTACAAAAAAGCGATAGCTTTTTTACCAAAAATTTCGAGTTTTCAAATTTTGTAAAAATCTAACGCTTTTTATTTGGTCTCGCCACCACTTGCCTTTTCGCTTTCAGCTTAAAGGCAAGTGGTGGCGAAACGGTGGGACGGGGGCGCTGCCCCTGCGACCCCTTGAATCGCTTCGCACAAAACAAATCTGTGGTGGCGAGACGGTGGGACGGTGTGCTACACCTGCGACCCCTTTTCGGAAAACGGAAAACGGAAAGCGGAAAGCGGAGTGCGGAATTTGTGATTCTACAGAATCTTCAAATTCACGAAAAAGCAAATTTACAAAATTCCGTTTTCCGCATTCCGCATTCCGCTTTCCGAACGCACTCCGTATGAAAGGATAAATTTTGATAAAACTAACCAACATAACAAAATCTTTCACAAATGGCGAGACAAAGACGCAAATTTTAAAAGGCATCTCGCTAGAAATTCAGCGTGGCGAATTTGTCGCCATCATAGGTCAAAGCGGTAGCGGAAAGTCCACTCTCATGAACATTTTAGGCTGCCTTGACACCGCTAGCGGCGGGCGTTATGAGCTAGACGGGCAGAACATTAGCAAATGCACTGCTGACGAGCTCTCAAATTTGCGTTTGCGTAAATTTGGCTTTATCTTTCAGCGTTACAACCTTCTAGCCGAAAGCGATGCCACCGCAAATGTCGCCCTGCCGGGGATTTACGCCGGACTAGACAAAGAGGAGAGAGATAAACGAGCGCAAAAGCTACTAGACGAGTTGGGGCTAGGCGACAAAAAGAGTAACAAACCGAGCCAGCTAAGCGGCGGACAGCAGCAGCGAGTGAGCATAGCAAGAGCGCTCATGAACGGCGGTGAAATTTTGCTTTGCGATGAGCCCACAGGTGCGCTTGACAGCGCTAGCGGCGTGATGGTGATGGAGATTCTAGAACGCCTCCACAAAGCAGGACACACCATCATTTTAGTAACGCATGACAAAGAGATAGCCGCGCGCGCTTCACGCATCATAGAGATAAAAGATGGCAACATAGTCCGCGATTCAGGCGAGGTTACGCAGGCGGCGTTTCGCCAAACACCACAAAAGACAAAAGGCAAATTTGGCAGGTTTAAAGACCGCTTTTTTGAGTGTTTTAAGATGAGTTTGCGCTCCATTCGTGCCCACAAGTTGCGAAGTTTTCTCACGATGCTCGGCATCATCATAGGCATCATGTCAGTCATTTGTGTAGTAGCGCTTGCCAACGGCACGCAAGAGCAAATTTTGGCACAAATAAACAAAATAGGCACAAACACCATCACGCTGCATCTAGGCAAAGGACAGGGCGACCGCAACGCACACAGAATCAAGAGCTACTCCATAAGCGACTCAGATGTGTTAAACCAGCTAGAATTTGTCGAGAGTGCTACGCCTCGTTTTAGCACCAGCGGGACTTATGTATATAAAAATTTGAGTTTTACGGGAAATGTCCAAACGGGCAGCGAGACTAGCCTCTCCATCACGGGCGTAAAGATCACCGAAGGGCGCGACTTTGTAAAAGATGACGTAACATACTCAAAGAGTGTTATCATCATAGACCAGTTTACAAAAAAGGCATTTTTTGGCGAGGCTAGCCCAATAGGCGAGGTGATTCTCTTTAACCGCCGTCCTTTTACGGTGGTGGGCGTGGCTTACAGAGAGGCGTTTGGTGCTGACGAAAACCTCCAGTGCTACATGCCTTACACGACTGGAATGTATAAGCTCACAGGCAGCGGCGAGATTCGCACCATAGTCGTAAAGATAAAAGATGGCGTAAATTCGCAAGTGGCAGAGAGCGGGCTAAGTGAAGTTATGAAGCTTAGGCGTGGCACTGTGGACTTTTGGATGCGAAACAGCGACACGGTAAAACAAACGGCAGAGAGTGCGACAGCGAGCATGAAACTGCTCATAGTCGGCATAGCTTTCATCGCACTTGTGGTGGGCGGCATCGGCGTGATGAACATCATGCTAGTAAGCGTCATAGAGCGGACAAAAGAGATAGGACTTCGGATGGCTATAGGCGCGCTTGGTAGCGACATACTCATGCAGTTTTTGATAGAAGCAGTGGTGCTTTGTGCCATCGGCGGCGTCATAGGCGTGGGGCTTGCCTTTGGGCTGGGAGCACTCATAAACAGCCTCGTGCCTAGTTTAAAGATGATATTTTCTACCAGTTCGGTCTTTTTGGCGCTCGGGTTTTCTAGCGTGGTGGGCATCGTCTTTGGCTACATGCCAGCACGAAATGCTAGCCGTTTAAATCCTATAGACGCGCTTTTGCGTGAGTGATTTGCGTTCGGAATGCGGAGTGCGGAAATTTGTTATTATCAAAAAAAGCATAAACCAGTGCTGTCATTCTGAGCGCTAGCAAAGCGAAGACTTGACAAATTTAGAAAAAAGCAAATTTACGAAATTCCGTTTTCCGTTTTCCGAACGGGGTCGCAGGGGCGTAGCCCCCGTCTCCTGTCCTCGCCACCATTTTCTTTGAGATTTATCGAAAAGAAAATAGTGGCGAGGACAAATAAAAAGCGTTAGCTTTTTACCCATCGGAAAACGGAGTGTGGAAAACGGAAAACGGAATTTGTGGAAATTTGCTTTTTCTCAAGGGCATCTCTAAAAACCAGTTTGGCTTGATTTTTCGGAGTGTTTTGCAGGAAACATTTTTGCTTCGCAAAAAACGCTTCGCTTGTTTTCAGGAGATTT
>DCIZ01000120.1:21141-29401 GCA_002317305.1 Campylobacter sp. UBA1713 | reverse complement strand
GCCTCCCTTGCGAATGACGGCGTTTTTTTAGCTTTTTTGTAAATTTGACGAATTTCCGTTTTCTGCTTTTTGCTTTCCGTATGTGAAAAGCTAACGCTTTTTAGTTTGTCCCGCCACTATTTTCTTTTCGCTAAAGCTCAAAGAAAATAGTGGCGGGACGGGGGACGGGGGCGCTGCCCCTGCGACCCCGTTCAGAATGCAGAATGCAGAGTTTGCGAATCTTAAGAATCTGCAAACCAATTCCGTTTTCTGTTCCCCGCTTCAGCAATTCTAAACACACTCTACTTCACAGTCCCAGTTTTGCTTTTAGTCGCGAAATTTCGCTACGCAACGCATCTTCGCTTTTTTTTGGTTTTTTGGCTTTTAACTCGACTTGTTGCGAAAAAGCAAGTGCGTTTGAGAGCATATTTGCCAGTGTGTCTGCTTCGGCTTTTGTCCTGTCAAAAAACTCATCGCCCACTATCTGCCTAGCATCTTCACCTAGTCGCTGCTCGCTTACAGCGTTTTCTAGCAAACTAACACGTGCAAATTTGTTCTCCTCAAAGTAGGGCACAAACTCCTCATGCCGCCGCCCCACCGCACTCTCTACGCTCAGCTCAAATTTACGCTTTACCAGCTCATGCGCCACCACCATCTCTGCCTCATGCGCACGCGTGCCTACATACTGAATGTGTGGCGAGTTTATCTCTCTGTCGCTTAGATGCACCTCCACCACGCCCACGCAACCAGCACGCTTTAACCCCTCAAAAACCGCCTGTTTAAATTCGTTTATGGCGCGCAAATTTGACGGCAGGTTTCTAGCCCAAACGTTTGCTGTCATCACCTCGCCAAATTCGGCAAAATACGCCAGTAGCTCCGAGCGAAGTGCCTTTGCACCTGTGTAGACACGAGTAGGGTCTTCACGCTTTGCCACCATCTCTTTTGTGAGCGAGGCAAAGTAGTCAAGGTCTGAAGGTGTCGCCATGACAAAAAGTGCGTCTTTTGCCTCTCTTAAAAAGCTTTTGCTGGTATTTGGGCGGGCTTTTTGTAGCATTTACTCTACTTTTTTGCTAGAGATGGCGGTAAAGACGACGTCTGTCGAGCTGTTTAGTGCCGTCTCAACAGAGTCTTGAATGACGCCTATGATGAAGCCCACCGCGACTACTTGCATGGCGATGTCGTTACTGATGCCAAAGAGTGAACACGCAAGCGGAATGAGCATGAGCGAGCCACCTGCCACACCGCTAGCGCCACACGCACCGATGGTAGCAAGGATGCTAAGTAAAAACGCCTCCGTAAATGAGACAGGTATGTTTAGCGTAAAGACTGCGCTAAGAGACAAGACGGCGATGGTAACGGCAGCGCCTGCCATGTTTATGTTTGCACCGAGCGGAATGGCGATGGAGTAGAGCTCTTCGTCGAGGTTTAGTCTCTTGCACAAACTCAAATTTACAGGAATGTTAGCCGCGCTACTTCGGGTGAAAAACGCCGTAATGGCACTATGTTTTACACAGGTAAAGATGAGCGGGTAGGGGTTTTTTCTGGTAACGACAAAGACGATGAGCGCATTTACTACAAAAGCGACAAAAAGCATCGTTCCTACCAAAACCAAGATGAGCTTGCCATAACCCAAAAGAGCGTCAAAGCCTGTCTGTGCTACACTGGTGCTAACAAGCCCAAAGATGCCAAAAGGTGCTAGCATGATGATAAATTTGACTATCTTTGTGATGGCGTTGCTGATGTCTTCAAATATCATT
The DNA here is from genome assembly GCA_002317305.1 of Campylobacter sp. UBA1713. Classification (GTDB taxonomy): domain Bacteria; phylum Campylobacterota; class Campylobacteria; order Campylobacterales; family Campylobacteraceae; genus Campylobacter. The sequence goes on along the minus strand of DCIZ01000120.1, from coordinate 27,665 downwards.
TTTGTAGATTCTGTGCAGTAGCGAAGTGCAATGCCGCTACCTATAGCCCACGTGAGAATGCCTATGTAGTTGCCAGTACTAAGAGCGTGGACAGGGTTGTCTACCATCTTATAGACTAGGTCTTTTAAGACGGCGGTGATGCTTTGAGGTGAGGCTAAAAGCTGGTCTGTCGTTTGTAAAACGATGTGTGTAGGAAACAAAAAGCTAGCCAAGACACCGCAGATAGAGGCGAGAAATGTGCCGATGGCGTAGAGGACTATGACTTTTTTTAGTCCGCTACCACTGGTTATCTTTTTGACGACTATAGACGCACAGACGAGGACAAAGACGAGGATGGGTGCGATGGCTTTTAGCGCGCCGACAAAGAGGTCGCCCAGCACCGAGACACTGCTAGCGATGCCGCTTGCCCAAGCGACTTTTGAGTAGGCTAAAAAGCCAAGAAGCGCACCGAGTGCGATGCCGACTAAAATTTGCAAAACAAGGTTGCCATCGGCGTATTTTTTTGCTAGATTTTTAAACATGGAAAATCCTTTTTTTTGTTTTTTTTAATTATCGCTGAAAGCCCAAAACTGCTAACCGTGAGATGAGGTCGTCAAAGCTCTCGCTAGCGGCGTTTTTGATGGCTTCAAAGCGCTCTGTGTCGCTAAGCGATGAGTCTGAGTAACTCGTGCTACGTCTAGTCGCGCCAACGCTAAAATCTGTCTCGCCGCTGGTAACGATGGTGCTTTTTGAGCCGTTTTTAAATTTGACTTCATATTCTACTGTTACAAAGGCTTTGTAGCCCGTGATGTAGCCACGTGTGTCGTAGAGTGTGGCGCTAAACGAGCTACTTTTGATGCGCGCGATGATGTGTGAGTCTGGTTTTGTGGTGGCGACTTTTTTGTGGAGTTTGGTCTTTACGCCTTGCAAAATCGCCTCTTTTAGTGCGACGCTGTTTTGTGGGTCGGTTTTGCTGACTAAAACTTCGACTGCTACTCTTTTGCCTAGCGAGCGCTCTGTTAGGCGAGCAGTGGGCTGGTAGCCACACGCCACGAGGCAGAGGCTGGTAAGCAGCACAAGAGACACGGCGATGTAACGGGCGATGTAACTAGCGATGTAACGAGGGTAGCTTTTTGCGGTTTTCACGGGTTGCCTTTGTTTGTTAAAAATAAAACGGGCGATTATAGCATTTTTAAATTTAAGTAAAAGTTAAATTTGGTTTCTTGGTGTTAAGCAATGAGAACGCTTGTGTTTTTGAGTGTTTTTTTTGCGGAACTTTGACATGTGGCGTAAAAGTTAAATTTAGAATCGTGAAGTATGTTTACTTTATGTTTGCTCTTTGTAAATTTTAAAAGTTATTTTATTTTAAGGCTTATTTGTGTATGATTCAGGCATTTTTTTCATGAAAGGAATATATTATGAAGTTTAAACTTAGTTTGGTTGCAGTTTTGGCTGCTGGTAGTTTAAGCGGCTTGGGAGCTGTGAGCTTTGAAGAGGCGTTTCGTGGATTTGAGACTGACGGATTCGTTCGCTACAGATTCGACCACTACAAAATTCCAAATAGCACAGATCCAAAACTAGAGGAAAAAGGCGCGCAAGGGCGAAACCAAGCGCAACACAGATTCACGTCAGAGGTGAATTTTAAAGCGGCACTTGATGACAACTTCTACGCTGGTTTGAGCGCAATGTATGACAACATTGAGATAAGTGGCGATCACATTAACGGTGGCGTTTCATATTCACAAAGCGCGGCTGACGGCTATGATTCTAAATTTTCTGTAAGAAAATACTATGTAGGTTACAAAACAAGCAATGGCTTTAACGACATTCGTTTCGGTCGCCAAACTGTCGGGCAGTTCTTTACAGATGACATGGTAGGCACTGGTCTTACTATGACAAACACGGCGGTCGAGGGCTTTAGACTACAAGCTTACTACTTTGACAACCTAGAAAACGATGGCGACATTACGACTGGTTCGCTTGCTTATGGCACGAGTTATGTAAACGATGTAGATAAAGGTGCGCCACAAGAGCGAACTTACAAAAACGACCTTTACGGCGTGGCTATCTCTGGCGACTTTAATCCAGTTTACTTTAACGTAGGTTATGGACTTTTAAACAACGTTTATGGTTTGTTCTACTTTGATTTGGGCTCATCTTTCTACACATCTCGTGATGTGGGCTTTAACTTCCGCGGACAATACGCTATGTCGCAAGTTGATGGCACTTTTGCGGATAAAGTAAAAAGGACTACCGAAGAAGGCGATTTTGCAGATGCAAAATTTGCTGGCGTTGAGGCGGGTGCGACAGTTTACGGCGTAGATGCACGTGTGGGTTATGTTAAATTTTACACAGAAGAGTATAAAAATTCACTTATTTCGTTTGAAGATCAAGGCAGCTTCATCACCGCTGGACAAGATTTGCTAGACTATAGGTGGATAAAAGGCGACAACAGCTACATGTTTGCTGACCTATCTTACACATACTCTAAGGTTAAAGTGGGCGCGACTTATGTAACAGGAAAGCAGAAAAACTACGACATCTCAAAACCTAAGAGTAGCGCAAAGAGAAGTGAGATCGTTGTTGCAGCAAAATACAACTACAACAAAAAGCTTGAGCTAAAAACTTACTACTCTATGATAAACGATGAGACGAGAGTGGACAAAAAGCAAAACCACTGGAGATTTGAGGCTGTCTACAACTTCTAAATTTTCTAAGTCGTTTTGAATTTTTTCGGTCGGCTTGGTCGGCTTGGTCGGCTCGGGCTCGGTCGTGCGTGCGTGATGTGCGTGCGTGAATTTGTAAATTTGTGAATTTATGACCACATTTTGTTGGATTTTGGTTTGGTTTGGTTGAGGTTGTTTTGACTAGCACCAAAATTCAACAAAAAAGCGATGAAAAAGCGTTTAAAAGCAGAGGAGTTTTTAAATGAGAGTTAAAAAATTTCATTTTGACGTTTTAGATGAAAGTGTGGCATCGGAGATTGAAAAGATTCAAGCTAAATTTGGTTTGACAAATTTGGCTTGTAGTGAGAATTTTACTGGCGTTCATAAAGAAAAAGATGTAAAATTAAAAAATATTGAGAACGAGAGTTCAAAAAGATATGAACTTCTTGATTTTGCTTTAGCGGATGTTTTTCGGATGTTGATGCGAAAAAAATTCGACAAGAACGAGCGGAAAAAATGGTTAGCTAAAAACCTAGCCAAACTGCTTTTTAAAAATGTTATATTTTATCTCTTATTTTTGCCTATCATTTTTTCTATTTTAATAAAATCTTTATGCCCGTAGATATTTTTTAAAATTTTTAAGTTATCGCTATTCATGCCATTTTTTCGCGCTATCTCTTCAAATTTGCTTTTTGCGACAAACATACTTGACAAAATTTCACAAAATTCATCGCTATTTATGTCAAAAAATTCTTTTATATCGTCAAAAAGCTCCAAACTCGGCAAATTTATAAAATCTATAAAATTCAACGCATGATTTTGCTTTTCATACGCCCAATCAGAAGCCGTTATATCAAAAGCTGGCGACAAATTCCACTTTTTACTCTTTTCATCATACAAAAAGCCGTGATTTCTCAAATGGTCATCGGTGTTACCAAAAAGTCCGTTAAAAACCATTCGCCTAAACAGCGCTTTTTTGTTTTTTGAGTCAAGCAACATCGCCAAGTCGCAATAACTAGCATTTTCGCTATTTTCATCGTTTTTGCCTAGCAGAGTCATAGCCGACATATATGGTATTCTGTCGCTTCCTTTTCTGTCAAACCTTTTAACGACCAAAGACGTTCCTTTTACGGTTTCATACAAAAAGCTATCGCACACCTCGATGCCGGCTATTTTAGCCAGTTCTAGCATAGTTTTTTCGTTTTTAGACACTTCTCTCTCTTCGTCTTTAACTGACGGAAATTTGGCGATATATAACTCGCCATCTTTTATGACACTAGCTTTTGGTCTAGCCCCGCCCAAACTTCCGCTGGGCGCTAACAGCATTTTTAGGTCGTTTAAAACACTTTCGCCTCTTTCGATTCGGTGCGAACTAACGCATAACTCATTTAAATTTGTCAATTTTGGAAAATTTCTCTCTTTCTCTATAAAACCGCCATCTCTAAAAATCCTAATAGCACCTACTCTAAAATAGTCGCTAACACCAAACAGATATTCGCTGTCGGTCAGCTCACTGCCTGCATTTCTTTTTTGTATAAGCCTGCCCCATCTGTCTGGACTAATGTCGCAAAAAACGCCCCAAATTTGTTTAGAGATAAATTCATCTTTTTCAAGCGGTAGCTGTGGGTCTATTTGGTAGCCATTTTTTAGCCACTCACCAAAATATTTAAAAACATATGTTTCATTTCGACCTGTAGCATAAACAACCAAACTGCCGACTTCTAACTCACCGCTGAAAATCTTAACGCAAATTTGACTACTGCTTTTCAACACACTCTGCTTCATTTGCTTCATTCCAAATTTCTAAATTTTTAATGATTTCAGCTTCGTTTATCTTTAAATTTTGTGCTTTTTCTATCGCTTCGCACTCATTTTCAGCCTCAACTTCATATTCGCAATATGTAGAATAATAAATTCTAGCTGTGTATTTCATTTAAATCCTCTCTCTTAACTGCTTATAGATATATCAAAGAATTTATTAGCCAAATATCAAACTATGGCTTCCAATTTGAACACACGCCAAAATCATATGTTCATTTTGAATTTTGTATATCACCGCCTCTTTGTCAGCATTTGCTAGCTTTTTGTATTGTTTTTCAAATTTGCTTGAAGTTTTAAGTCTAAGCATTCATCGCCTTTTTAAAATCCTCCAAGCTATCGTAAATTTTGGTCTTACCGGTTCTGTCTTCTTCTTCGAAAAGTTTAATATCTTCTAGCAAATTTTCATCTTTGCTTTTTTGTAGCTTTATTTTCATTTTGCACATTTTAGCCAACTCTCGCAAAAGAGCAAGATTCTCATCTTTTACATTTTGTAAAACCACTGTCATTTAAATTTTCCTTTATGTATAACAAAACCAGCCAAAAAAAAGCCCTACAAAAGCCCCACCAACTTCTCCACGCCAAAAGCCATATCTAGCACGCTTTGCTCGTCATACGCCCGCCCAATGAATTGCGCCGAGATGCTCATTTTACCGCTTTTTGCAACAGGCAAAGTGATGGCAGGAAGTCCAGCAAGATTCACCCCGATGGTATAAATGTCGCTTAAGTAGGCTTTCAAAGGGTCTTTTAGGTCGCCAAATTTGTAGCCCACACTTGGCGTAACAGGCATTAAAATGAGGTCAGCATCAGCTAGAATCTCTTCGTATTCACGTTTTATGAAAGCTCGCGCCTTTTGCGCCTTTATGTAGTAGGCGTCGTAGTAGCCGCTACTTAGCACAAAAGTCCCCAGTAACATTCGCCGCTGAACTTCCTCGCCAAAACCCTCGCCACGCGTGCGTTCATACATCTCTCGCAAGCCCTCTGCCTTTGCCCGCCTGCCGTAACGCACGCCGTCATATCTGCTAAGGTTTGCACTCGCCTCAGCGGTAGCTATGATGTAGTAAGCAGCGATGACAAATTTGGAATTTAGCAAATTTCTCTCTACCACTTCGTGCCCGTTTGCTTTTAGTTTCTCCACAAGCAAATTTAACGCCGTTTTTACTTCGCTGTCCGCTTCGTCTATGAAATTTCGCACGACTGCTACACGAAATTTTCGCTCGCCATTTAGTTTGCCCGCCGTTTTTTCAAACTCCAAAACCGCCGAAGTGCTATCTTTTGGGTCGTTTCCAGCGATGATGTCGTAGAGTAGGGCGGCATCTTCTACATTTTGTGTAATGGGTCCTATTTGGTCGAGGCTACTAGAGTATGCCGCAAGTCCGTAGCGACTCACACGTCCGTAAGTCGGCTTAAAGCCCACACATCCACAAAACGCCGCAGGCTGTCTAATACTGCCACCAGTGTCGCTACCAAGCGCTGCCACTGCTAGTCCGCCGCCCACCGCTGCTGCACTTCCGCCACTGCTACCTCCTGGCACAAATTCGTTGTCAAGTGGGTTTTTGGTAACGCCGTAAAAGCTACTCTCTGTGGTGCTTCCCATGGCAAATTCGTCCATGTTTGTCCGTCCAAATGGCACGCAACCGCTTTGTAAAAGCTTGCTGACGACAGTGGCGTTGTAAGGCGCAAAGTAGCCTTGTAGTATTTTTGAACAGCTCGTTATCTCCCACCCTTTTACCTGAATGTTGTCTTTTATGGCGACTGGCACGCCTGTTTTTGCCTCGCCGTTTTCCTCGTAGCTGGTGAGCGGTGCGCCCTTTAACTGCTCGACATATGCACCAATGTGTGCTGTGTTTGTTGCCTTTTGTTGTAACTCTTTTTTTAGCTCGTTTAAGTCATGTGAGCTAAGCTTTAAAGCCTCTTTTAAACTAATCATCTTCATGCCTTTTTAAGGGCATCTCTAAAAACCATTTAAATAAATTTGTGGCTTGCTTTTTCGTTTGTTTTCGCGCTTTTTTGCCTTAAAACTCGTTACATACGCTAGTATGCTCCTCGTTTTAAAACAAA
>DCIZ01000120.1:8838-21118 GCA_002317305.1 Campylobacter sp. UBA1713 | reverse complement strand
AACACTCCGCAAAAATCAAGCCAAACTGGTTTTTAGAGATGCCCTAAATTTTTGCTTTCATTTTAGCCAAAAAAACCTAAAAAATAAATTTATCGCGTAGTGCGTTCGGAAAACGGAAAACAGAAAACGGAAAACAGAGTTCGGAAATTGCGATTCTTTAGAATCGATAAACAAATTTATGAAAAAGCGAATTTACACAAATTCCGTTTTCTGTCGCCGTCATTCTGAGGGAGCGTTAGCGACCGAAGAATCCCCCGTCTTTTGAGCGAGTAGAATCGTTAAATTTAGCTAAAAGCAAATTTCTACAAATTCAGTTTTCCTAATCCGCACTTCGTTTTCCGAATCCGCACCACGTTAGCATGTCCGCAAAATTCGCCCCAGCAGTCGCTCGCCGCTAAATTCGCTCACATAGCACCAGTAAGCCCTGCCTACTTCCACGCGCTCCACATCGCTGTCGTTTATGAGAATCTCGCCATCTATCTCCCTGTCCCACTCAACGCACCTAGCGCCGTAAAACATCTCGCCTTCGCTACTTTCGCCATTTACCACCACTGCCACTTCGCGACCGACAAGCGAGCGAAAACTCGAATTTATGGCTTCGTTTGCTATTTTTTCTACTGCGTTTAGACGCTTTGTAACGAGGCTTTTTTTGACTTGTTCCATGCCAAAAGCCGCCGTCTCCTCTTCGCGTGAGTAGGCAAAAACGCTGATTCTGTCAAATTTGAATTCACGCAAAAATTCGCAAAGCTCCTCAAAGTCAGCGTCCGTTTCGCCCGGATGTCCTACGATGATGCCAGTGCGTAAAAAGCTGTTTGGTGCTGAGCGCATGGCGTTTAGGAGCTCTTTGATTCTAGTGGCAGTAGCGCCTCGCCGCATGACCTGCAACATGTGGTCGCTAATGTGCTGAATAGGCATGTCAAAGTAGTTTACAAAGACGTTTGAGCGGACTATTTGTGCGATGAGTTCTAGCGAAGTTGTGGTGGGGTAGAGGTAGAGGATGCGGGCGCGTTCTACGCCTTTTATGCCCTCAACAGCGGTGATGAGCTCGCCTAAACTCGAGCCGTTGTCGCGTCCAAATGAGCTCGTGTCTTGCGCTATGAAGCTAAAATCTGTGTAGCCCTGCCTAACAAGGTCTGCCACTTCGCTCACTATGCTCTCTACCGAGCGACTTTTTAGCCTCCCTTTAAACGTAGGAATGGCGCAAAAACTACACTTTTGGTTGCACCCTTCGGCTATTTTGACAAAGGCGTGGTAAGATGAGCCAGTGATGATGCGTTTTGCACCGCTAGTAAGATATACTTCGGGGGTAAATTTGCTTTGGCGTGAAAGTATGAGCTCGTCTATCTTTTCGTAGTCGCCCACGCCGCTAAAAATGTCTACTTCTGGCAGCTCACGCATGAGCTCTTCTTTGTAGCGTTCCATGAGGCAGCCAGTTACTACCAGCACGGCGCCTTGTTTTTTTTGTGCGCCAAGTTCTAAAATGGTGCGAATGCTCTCTTCTTTTGCGCTTTGAATGAAGCCGCAGGTGTTTATGATGATGACGTCAGCACTTGACGGCTCGTCTGTGAGTTCGTAGGCGCTTAGGCGACCTAGCATGATCTCGCTGTCGACGAGGTTTTTGTTACAACCGAGTGAGATGAGGTGTAGTTTCAAAATTTGTCCTTTTTGTGATTCTATTTTTTGTCAAATCCTATCTTAAAGCGGCTTTGTAAGAGCTTAAATGGTGGCTTTTTTAGAGGTGTTTTTAAGATTTTTTTTGTTATGATTTGGCTAAAATTTGTGAAAAAGGTAGTGAAAATGTCGCCAAAAGTTACGGTAGAAGTTGCAAAAAGTCAGATAGACAAAGCGGGAGAATTTTACAGAACAAACGGCGTTTGGAGTGAAAACGCGCTAGAACTTCTCTCATCTTTTCGTGGTATGCACGAAAGGGCGATTCGAGCACTTCGTAACAACATTTCTCGCAAAAAACCGCGTCCGTTCATCGTGGCAAGTCGCCTAAAACGGCGTTTTAGTATCGAAAAAAAACTAAAACGTTTTACTACAAAACTCTCTCAGATGCAAGATATAGCGGGTGTGAGGGCGATTTACAAAAACATAAAAGATGTCCGTTTGCTAGCAGGGCAGATGAAAAAAAGCAGTAGTGTTTTGAAATTTAGGAGAGAAAAAGACTACATAGAGTCGCCAAAAGATGATGGATATCGTGGGATTCACCAAATTTTTGACTATCATCAAGAGTTGCGAATTGAACTACAAATTCGCACGCTTTTGCAGCACTTTTGGGCGACTTCTGTTGAGGTGCTGGACATGAAAAACCGCCACTCACAGATAAAGCAAGGCGAGGGCGAGGAGTGGCATAGAGAATTTTTTAAGCTTGCAAGCGAGCTTTTTGCCGATGTTGAGAAGAGTGGTTGTTTAGACGAAAACGAAAAAAAAGAGAAGATTGAGCGTGTTAAAGAGTTGAATGATGAACACAAAATTTTTGACACTTTAACGGCTTTGTCTAAGGGTTGCAAATTTATAAATGAAGCAAAAACAAAAAAACAGCACTATTTGATGGTTTTTGATTTTGAAAAAAGAGTTATCAATTTGCTAGGTTTTGATAGTCTTGATTTGGCTGAACACACTTGCAAATTTTTTGAAAATAAAGAAAATGTTGATGCGGTTTTGATTCGTCTTGACGATGTTAAAAAGCTTAAAAAAGCCTACCCAAACTATTTTTTGGACAGCATAAAATTTATCAGTGAGCTAAAAAGTATCGTTGGGTAAATTTGGCGATTCGTGCGTTTTGTGTGCGTTTTGGGTGCGTTTTGGGTGCGTTTTGGGTGCGGAAATTTTTGATTATTAAAAAAAAGCAAGTGCAACGCCGTCATTCTGAGGTGGGCGTTAGCTCGCCGAAGAATCCCCCGCCAAACAAGGGAGTAAAACGCCAAAACCAACGCCGTCATTCGCAAGGGCGAAAGCCCGAATAATCCCCCGCCTTTTAAGCGAGTGAAATCTACAAAACAAGCGAAGCGCTCGCCGTTAGGCGATGTTTCTATAAATTCACAAAAAAGTAAATTTTCACAAATTCACTTTTTCTTAAATTTGACGATTCTACTCCATCAAATTTCAGGAGATTCTTCGGTCGACAAAAGCTTCCCTTAGAATGACGGCGTTGGTGTCGATTCTTGATATTTGCAAATACCACATTTTGTAATTTACACTTCGCACTCTAAATTTTTCTCACTTTCCGAGACAAAATTCGCTAAACATCTTTTCGAGGAGTTCGCTGTTTTGTGGCGGCGTGGTTATCTCGCCGAGTTTTTTGAGTGCTGTGTTTATCCAAAAAGCAAAAATATCTAGCTCATAGCTCTCGAGCGAGTAGCCAGCCTCCACAAGTGCGTTTTGTGCCGCTTCACACGCCTCTATCTGTCTGTTTGTCGTTAGCATTATCTCACTCGTTTCTTGAGAATTTAAGTAGTTTTCTAGCGTTTTTTTTAGCGAATTTATGTCGTTTTTGGCTGAAATTTTAACGGGCGATTCTAGTGTTAAGTCAAATTTGCACGCCAAATCGCTCTTGTTTAAGAGGAAAATTTTCTTTTTGTCAAGGCTTTTTACAAACTCAAGAATCTCCACGTCCTCGTTTTGTGAAACAGATGAGCCGTCAAAGACACAAAGCAAGATGTCGGCTTCTGTTGCGCTCTTTTTTGCCAGCTCGATTCCCAGCGCTTCGATGCCGGATGAGCTTCTGATGCCCGCCGTGTCTATGAGCTTGACGAGGTGCGTGCCGATCTTTACACTTTCGCTAATGGTGTCTCTAGTCGTGCCAGCTATGTCGCTCACGATGGCGCGCTCAAAGGCGAGTAGGGCGTTTAAAATGGAGCTTTTGCCGACATTTGGGCGTCCGATGATGGCGACTTTGTAGCCGTCTATGAGCCCGCGCCGCGAGCGTGAGAGTTCGACGATGCGAAGTAGGCGCGCGTTTGCGGTGGCGAGTTTTTGTGCTGTGCGTTGCAGGACATCTTGTGGTAGGTCGTCTTCGGCGTAGTCTATGCAGACTTCGGTGGCGGCTAAAATTTGCAAAAGCTCTGTGCGGAGTGTTTCACAAAAAATGCCCAGTTCGCCCGTGAGCGTGCGTGCTAGAATTTTTGCCGCGCCTTCGCTCTTTGCGTTTATGAGTGCGGCGATGTTTTCGGCTTTCGAGGCGTTCATCTTGCCGTTTATAAAGGCTCTTTTGCTAAATTCGCCGGGAAGTGCTAGCCGTGCGCCACACTTTACGAGTGCTTCGACTAGTAAATTTGCCACCACAAAACCGCCGTGAGTGTGAAATTCTACTACATCTTCGCCCGTGAAACTTTTTGGCGACTTGAAGTATATGACGATGGCTTCGTCCAAAAATTCGCCGTTGAAATTTAGTTTTTTGAGGTGTGCAAAGCGTGGTTTTAGCTCGCCTTGTGTGATGTGTGAAGCGATTCTTAGTGCGTTTGGTCCGCTGAGACGGACCACAGAGATTCCGCCAGTGCCGTAAGCTGTTGAGATGGCAACGATGTTCATAAAAAGCCTTTTTTGAATTTGTGCTTTGTTGAGGGCGACTTTTAAAACTGAAATTTGAGTGGCTCGCTTTTAAAACTGAGCCAAACTGGTTTTTAGAGATGCTCGTTAAATTTACGCTACTGCCAAACTTGCCAAACTCTGCTTTTCTAGAGAGTTTTTCCGTTTAGGGCGTTTTACACTTTTTGTTTTACAAATTTGAGCTGAACGAATTTTTTCGATCTCCCTTTTAGCTTCCAAGCTAGTTTGTTTAACAGAATCTAGACTCATTATGCTTTCCATAAAATTTACGGTATCTTTCATTTTTCTTACTTCTTTTTAAAATCCCCCACCACGATGCAACGCTCGTTTTCAACGCTTTTTATGGCGACATATTTGTTTGGGAATTCCATGCGGAGTTTTTCTAGCCCAATTCGCAAAGATATGTTGTCAAGCATCTTTGTTTGGCACTTGCCATGCCTGTTTACGACATCAATGAGCTGGTCTAGGTATTGCGCCATCGCGTTCTCTTTTTGTTTTATAAATTCGCCTATTTCTAGTTTGAGATTCACGCCAAATTTAGCATTTACCCAGCTAAAAAGCATGAGCGAAAAGGCTTCATAGCGGTAGCCATCTTTGCCGATGAGTAGCGGGACTTCTGCCCCTTCGATGGCGATGTAGACTTCATTTGTCCCGATGGTGCTGACCTCTTTTAGATTTACTTTGTAGCCACTTGTTTGTATGAGCTCTTGCATGCCTGCTCTAATGGCATCTAGCGTCTCTTGTGAGACGGTGCTTTTTTGTGCGATCTCTTTTGTGCCACTTTTTCCGCCTTTGTTGCCACCATCCACGCCCGCACTGCCGTTTTCGTTTTGCTCGCTCTTTACTTCGTTATCAAATGTCTCTTTGTGAAATGAGTCAAAAATAGCGTTGTCAAATTTGAGTTTTGAGTAGTTTTTTGGTTCAGTTATCTCAACTTTTTTGTGCTCTTTTGGCTCTCTTTTGCTCTCTCTTTCGGGCTCTTTTTCGTCCATAAAGCCAAATTTGTCTAGTTCGAATTTTGGAGTATCTTTTTGTTTTTTGCGTTTTTGTTTTTCGCTCTTTTCGCTACGTTTGTTGAATTTTTCGAATTTCTCAAACGATCTACTATAAGATTCGTCAAACGCCTTTTCAAATGACCTTTCTAAATTTGACTTTGTTTTAGTTTCACCAAACTCACTACTGCTGTCAAAACGATCGCCAAAACTCTCACCAAAACGCTCGCTGTTTTTGTTTTTGCCAAAATTTGCTCGCTCTTGTCTCTTTTCCTGACTACTCTCTTGGCGATTCTCAAATTTGCCTTTTAAATTTGCATTTTTGCCTTTTTCATCACCAACGCCGCCAGCACCACCAGCACCGCCAGCACCACTACTGCCACTGCCACTGCCAGCACCAAAACCACCAGCAAATTTGTCGCCTTTTCTTTCACCACCAGATGCACCGTTGCCAACTCTTGGCGGAATTTTTGCGGCGTTTATGAGCTCTTCTAGGTCGTCTTTTTTGTCAATGCTAGCTTCAATAACAGCGTTTTGTTTGCCAAACCCCAAAAAGCCATTTTTTGGATTCTGAACGACTTTGTAGTCTAGCTCCAACACTGAACATCCGAGCTCTATCGCCGCTTTGTTTAACGCCTCTTCTAGCGTTGGTGCTTCTATTCTCATGATTCACCCTTTTTTTCATTTTTTTTGCGTGCTAGCATCTTGTTTACTGCGAGTTGTTGCAAGACAGAACACAAGTTGTTTACACACCAGTATAGCGTAAGTCCCGACTGAAACCACAAGAAAAAGATGGTGAAAATCACTGGTAGAAGTTTCATGATAAACTCTTGTGTCTTGTCTTTTAGTGTGGTCGGTGTTAGGCGTTGTTGTAGATACATCAAAAATCCCATCAAAACCGGCAAGACGTAGTAAGGGTCAGGCTGTGCTAGGTCGGTGATCCACATCGCCCACTCGGCACCTTTTAACTCTATGGAATTTACTAGCACGCGATATACCGCAAAAAAGATAGGAATTTGGAGCAAGATAGGCAGACAACCGCTAAACGGATTTGCACCGCTTTTTTTGTAAAGCTCCATCGTGTGCGCTTGAATTTTTGCCGTGTCGCCTTTGTATTTTTCACGAATTTCGTTCATTTTTGGTGCGATGTCTTTCATCTTGCCCATCGAAACCATGCCTTTGTAGGTGAGCGGAAACAAGATGATTCGCATGATGAGTGTCATGATGACTATAGCCCAGCCCCAGTTGCCAACGATGCCAAAAATGTAGTTTAGTAGCGAGAACATGTATTTTGCGATGAAGGTAAAAACACCATACTCCACAACATCTTTTAGGTCGGGGTCGATGGCGATAAGTTTTTCTACATCTTTGTCCCCAATATAGCCCAAAACTTCTAGCTTTGAGGTGGCACTCACAAACGGCACTTGTGAATCTTTTAGGGGCAAAACGGCGAGGTCTAGCCCGTTTTTGTTGTAAAATAGCGTTGTGTAATATCTGTCCGTGTTGCTTGCAAAAAATGCACCTTTAAACCACTCTTCTCTTTTTAAGTCGCCATCATCTATGTTTTCAAATTTGCCATCGGCTTTTTTTATGCGTGTGCCATAAAATGCCATTTGATCTGCTAGGACGTCAGGGCGAAAACCAGTCGTTACAAAAAATGTAGCATTTGGTGCTGTTATACTGAGTAAAAACGAGCCGTTTTCTTTGAAAGTGATGTTTTTTGTGAGCGTTGTTGTGCTAAGTTTTTGCGAGAGAACAAGCGTGCCAACGCCGTTTTTGACTTCGTTTTTGGTGATTGTGTAAGGCACGTTAAACGCCTCTTCGTTTAGTTTTTGGTCGCCAAAACGCACCTCCAACGGAAGTGGTGAATTTTCAGCTTTAAACAAATTTACACTGTTGCCATTTTTATCTTTAAATTTTTTGTCCAGCAAAGTCCAGCTAGAGATGCGTCCAAACTCGTCAATAGTCGCTTGAAAGTGTTGTGAAGTGATATTTACGAGTGTTTTTGTCGTTTTTGTAGTCGTAGCCGATGATGTAGCTGATGCGGTCGGCGTGAGTTCACTCTTTGGCGACGCGGTTTGTTTTGTCATGTTTGTCGCTACTTGCTGTTGTGCATCTAGTTGCTCTGGTGTAGGCATGATGAAGCGATTCCAAACGACAAAAAAAGCAATAGCCAAAACTGTCGCTATTAGAATTCGTTTTCCTTGTGAAAGATTATCCATCTATAAATCCTTTGATTAAGAAACATTTGTTTTTTTCAGACAAAACAAACCAAAATTTTATTTTGATATGTTGTTTGTTTTTTGAAATTTGACCGGTTAAATTTTTAGCTAAAAATTTGCCAAAATTTTTGCCAAAACCAAAAAAAGTAAATTTTGACAAATTTAGTTTTGTTTTTGGATAGTCAAAACCACCTTTTGAGAGTGGATGACAGCGACAAATTCGCCAAAGCGTAGTCAAAATAACTACAAAAAAGGAGTTGTAACCCACTTGCCAAAGCGCATAATCTGAACAAGTCGGGTAGAATCTGCAACACTTTGGTTTTAGTGGCGAGATGAATTTTTGGTAAAACAACAAAAAAGTTTTCACGCTTTACCGCTCCTTTACAAGCATCTTTACAATGCAAATTTACAATGCAAAAATTCACCTAAAGCACTCCAGTCGCCGAAACGACCAGCAAACGCTTTTAAAAACCTCGTCAAACGGAAGCTCTTTTAGCTCGTTTTTTGCTATCAAAATGTAAAAACCATCTTTTAGTTCATCTTTAACAGAGTTAAAAACCACTCTTAAAAGGCGTTTTAAGCGGTTTCTCTCGTGTGCTTTTCCTAGCTTTTTGCTCGCAACAGCTGCAAATTTGCAACTTTCAGATGGCAAAAAGTAGACAACTGCCGATGAGCAGTGCCACTTTTTTGCGTTGTTGTAGACGAGAGAGAACTCATGTGTGTTGCCCAAAGGGCTAAATTTGCCTAGTGTCAAGCGAAAGCCTTATGCTGCTAGTCTCTTTCTACCTTTTGCACGGCGTGCTGACAAGACTTTTCTGCCATTTTTTGTCGCCATTCTAACGCGAAAACCGTGAGTTCTTTTGTAAGGTGTGTTGTGCGGTTGATATGTTCTTTTCATACCTAGTCCTTTATTTAAATAGATTTAAAGCTAATGATTCTAGCAAAAAACGGCTTAATAGATTCTTAAATTTCCTTTGTTATGTGAATCATAAGTTAGCGAAGATATTTATTGAAACAAAAATGAAAAAACATCGCAAACCAAATTTTTAAACCAAATTTTAGCAACCTTTTGCTAAAATAAGCGATTTTATTATATTTTCAGAATCTTAAGGACTACAAATGACGTTTAGTGAGATTATTTTGGAGTTGCAAAACTACTGGCATGAGCAGGGTTGCATCATCGTCCAGCCATATGACATGCCAGCAGGTGCGGGCACTTACCACAACGCGACTTTTTTGCGTTCGCTAGGTAGCAAGCCGTGGAATGTCGCCTACGTCGCACCCTCTCGCCGCCCAACAGACGGACGTTATGGTGAGAATCCAAACAGGCTCGGTAGTTACTATCAGTTTCAGGTCATCTTAAAACCTAGTCCAGACAATATTCAGGAGCTCTACCTAAAAAGCTTATCGAGGCTAGGGCTTGACCTAAACGCCCACGACATTCGCTTTGTTGAGGACAACTGGGAGAGCCCGACACTCGGTGCGTGGGGGCTAGGCTGGGAGGTGTGGCTAGACGGCATGGAGGTTACGCAGTTTACCTACTTTCAGCAAGTCGGCGGCATTCCGTGTGAGCTAGTTAGTGGCGAGATCACTTACGGCATCGAGCGACTCGCTATGTATTTGCAAGGCGTGGACAACGTCTATGACATCGTTTGGGACGCGGGCGTGAGTTATGGCGATGTCCATAAACGTGGCGAATTTGAATTTAGCAAATACAACTTTGAAGTGGCTGACGTAAAGATGCTTTTTGCGCAGTTTGAGGCTTATAGTAGCGAGTGTAAACGCGTTTTGGAGAGTGGGCTTGCTTTGCCCGCTTATGACTACTGCATGCTTGCTGCCCACACTTTTAACGTCCTTGATGCGCGTGGTGCCATTAGCCAAACCGAGAGACAAAACTACATCTTAAAAATTCGCGAGCTTGCTAAGGGTTGTGCGGTAGTTTATGCAGGCGGTTTGTCAAATTTGGAAAACAAAAAATGAAGCTAGCTGAAATTTACGCCGTTTTGGACGAGATAGCGCCGTTTGGTTTGGCGCAAGATTGGGACAATGTAGGGCTTTTGGTAGGGCAGATGTCTAGCGAAGTAGAGCATGTGGTTTGCGTGCTTGACGTAGACTCTTCTTTGGTGGAAAAGGCGGCACCAAACACGCTTTTTGTCTCGCACCATCCGCTCATATTTCGTGGCTTAAAGCGGCTTTGCACGGATGCTTTTCCAGCTAACGTCTTAGCGGAGCTACTTCGCAAAAACTGCTCGCTTGTGGCGATGCACACAAACGCTGACGTGGCTTTTTTAAACCGCTTTGTTTTGCGTGAGATTTTGGGCTTTGGTGAGTTTTGCGTGAGTAAAAAAAGCGAATTTTTGTTAGAATTTGACGTAAATTTGCCTTTTGACGAATTTGCCTTTTTTGTAAAAGAGCGGCTTGGCTTAAAGTGGCTAAACGGCGTAAAGTCAGGCGATTGGGTCGGGCGGGCGGCACTTTGCACGGGAAGTGGTGCGGAGTTTTTGAGTCAAATGGACGCAGAGTGTCTTTTGACAGGCGACTTAAAATATCACGCAGGCGTTGAGGCAAAGGAGAACGGCAAGAGCATCATAGACATCACGCACTTTCACAGCGAAATTTGGTTTGAAAAGGCGCTTGTGGGCGAGCTTAAATCTCGTGGCGTGGTGGCAAAAGAGGGCGGGTTTGTCTCGCCGTTTGTGGTTTTATAAATTTATTTTTAAGGATTTTTGATGATTAAAGATTTGGAACAGCTCATTTTGTTAGCCAAAATCAACAAAGAGATAGACACTTTTTTGCCACGAATTGGCGAGATAAACGCCAGTTTGGAGAGCAAACAAAACGAGATAGATTCTGTTGAGGCAAAAGCCAAAAAGGCACAGACGGAGATAGACGACTTAAAAACGCAGATAGTTCACACAAATGCGAAAATAGCTGAATTTAAGGCGAAAATAGCAAGTGCTGGCAAAAAAAGTGGCAGTGTAAAAAACGAGCGCGAGGCGGCGGCACTTGTAACAGAGGAAGATTTGGCACGCGATAGGCTAGATGCGGCAAATGAGGACATAGAAAAATACGAGAGAATGATAGCAAACAAGACGTCTATTTTGGGCGAGTTAAATGAGAAACTTGAGGCGTTGCGTGGCGAATTTTCGCAGTTGAGCGAGGCGAGTGCTGGGGAGATAGAGCGGATAGAGAGCACGAGGGCGAGGCTGGTCGAACAAAAAGAGCGCATAGCTAGCGAGAGCGACCAAAAGCTTGTGGTTTTTTATGATAAAATTCGAAAATGGGCAAAAGATACAGCCATAGTTCCTGTGCGAAAACAGGCTTGTTATGGGTGTTTTATGAAGATAAACGATGTTACTCATTCGGCGGTTTTGAGAGGCGAGGAGATTCTTACTTGTCCGCATTGTGGGCGAATTCTCTACAAAGAGGCGAGCGTGGAGGAAGTGGCACAAAGCGTGAGCGAGGAGTGATTCGGAGTGCGTTCGGATTGTAGAATGCAGAGTGCGGAAAACAGAAATTCGTCAAAATTCGAAAAAGCCAAAAACAACGCCGTCATTCTGAGGTAGCGTTAGCGACCCGAAGAATCCCCGCCTTGTAAGCGAGTAGAATCTTAAAAATTTGCTTTTTCGTGAATTTGTAGATTCTACTCTCTCAAATTTCAGGAGATTCTTCGGTCGCTAAAGGAATGCGGAAAACGGAAAATGGAATTTGTGAAAATTCGCTTTTTCGTGAATTTGACTTTTTCCGCCCTCGCCAGGCGGGGGATTCTTCGGTCGGCTTACGCCTCCCTCAGAATGACGGCGGTAACGGAAAATGGAATGCGGAAAACGGAAAACGGAATTTGTGAAAATTCGCTTTTTCGTGAATTTAAAGATTTTACTCCGCACTCCGCACTCCGCACGCATTCCGCACTCCACATTTCGACTAGGCAAATTTAAAAAAAAGCGTTAATTAAGAATTTTTATTAACAATCTTTGTGTATAATAAAGGCTTTAAAATTAAGATTAAAGGATTTTTCATGGCAGGTTATTTAGAACTAACAACAGCAGATTATGCTGCTACGGTTTCAAGCGGAGTTGCTTTGGTTGATTTTTGGGCGCCTTGGTGCGGACCTTGCAGAATGCTTGCACCAGTCATCGACCAGTTGGCAGAGGAGTATGCGGGCAAGGCAAAAATTTGCAAAGTCGACACGGACGCACAAAGCGATTTAGCCGTTCAGCACGGCATTCGCTCCGTTCCTACATTGCTTTTCTACAAAGATGGCATCGTGGTTGCGACACTCATCGGCGCGCAGTCAAAGGCAGCCATCAGCGCACAACTTAACAAGCTTTTGTAAAAATGTGGCTTAAATTTGAGATTCTGAAAATTTTCGTTTTTCAAATTTGAG
Source organism: Campylobacter sp. UBA1713 (assembly GCA_002317305.1). Classification (GTDB taxonomy): domain Bacteria; phylum Campylobacterota; class Campylobacteria; order Campylobacterales; family Campylobacteraceae; genus Campylobacter. The sequence goes on along the minus strand of DCIZ01000120.1, from coordinate 8,966 downwards.
CCTTTTTGCATCTATAAACTAGTAAATAGGTGCTCTTAAATTTAGTTCTGTTTAAAGGGCACCTCTAAAAAACCATTGAAGTAAATTTGGTGGCTTGCTTTTTGTTTGTTTTTGCGCTTTTTTGCCTT
>DCIZ01000120.1:0-8758 GCA_002317305.1 Campylobacter sp. UBA1713 | reverse complement strand
GGTTTTTAGAGATGCCCTAAATTTTGTCTATTTTCATTGTTGCGTTTTTGAAATTAACTATCATTATTTTATATTCGCCTTTTATTAGCGCGATTTTTACAAAAAACTAATAAGGAGAGATATGTTAGATTTGGCTATTATTGGTGGTGGTCCTGCTGGGCTAAGCGCAGGGCTTTATGCGACACGTGGCGGTTTGAAAGATGTTGTGATGTTTGAGAGTGGGATGCCGGGCGGTCAGATAACGAGCAGTTCGGAGATGGAGAACTATCCGGGCGTAGCGACTGTAACAGATGGCATGAGTTTTATGGCGCCGTGGCTAGAGCAGTGCATGCGGTTTGGGTTAAAGCACGAGATGGCGACTGTGCTAAGAGTTAGCAAAAACGCGGATGGATTTTTTACCGTCTTTTGCGAGGACGGCAACAAATTTGACGCCAAAGCGGTCATCGTTTGCACGGGCTCAAAGCCAAGACGCGCTGGCGTAAAGGGCGAGGATGAATTTTTTGGGCGAGGCGTTTCGACTTGTGCTACTTGCGATGGCTTTTTTTACAAAGGCAAAGAGGTCGCCGTTTTGGGCGGTGGCGACACAGCCATAGAGGAGTCGCTTTACCTTGCTAACATCTGTAAAAAAGTCTACATCATTCACAGGCGAGACGGTTTTCGGGCGGCGCCGGCGACACTAGCAAAGGCACGTGCAAATGAGAAGATAGAGTTCATTACAAACGCCACAGTCGATGAGATAAAAGGCGACATGGCGGGCGTTACAAACGTCATCGTTTCGCTAAAAGATGGCTCAAAACGCGACCTAAACGTGCCGGGCATCTTTACTTTTGTCGGGCTAGATGTGCGAAATCAAGTGCTTCAAGATGAGAGTGGCAACTTTATCTGTGAAACAGTTGAGGGCGGACAGGTAAAGGTAAATTTGAAAATGCAGACAAATGTGCCGGGTCTTTTTGTGGCGGGCGACTTGCGTCAGGACGCACCAAAGCAGGTGGTTTGCGCTGCAGCTGACGGTGCTACAGCAGCACTTGGGGTCATAAGTTACATAGAAAATTTGCACTAATTTTTTATGTTTGTTGTTTTTATTTTTGTCTAAAATAGATAAACAAAACGCTGTCTTCTGAGGGAGGCAAAGCTGACCGAAGAATCTCATGTCTGGCAAGGACGAAGAATCTAAAAATTTGCTTTTTCGTGAATTTGTAGATTCTACGCCCTCAAATTTCAGGGGATTCTTCGGTCGGCTTTGCTCCCTTGCGAATGACGGCGTTGCACTGGCTTTTTTAAATTTGACAAAACTATGTTTTTTAATTTTTGTCAAATTATGCTTTAACACTGCCATTTTCAAACTACACTTCACTTCTACCAAAACATTTAAATTTGGATTCTTTAAGCTTTTTTCGTTAAAATCCACACTAAAGGGCATCTCTAAAAACCATTTAAACGAAAGTTAGTGGCTTGCTTTCGAGCCTGTTTTTGCGCTTTTTTGCCTTAAAATTCGTCAAATACGCCAGTATTTTCCTCATTTTAAAACAAAAAAATCACTAAAAACATTTCTCGAAATCAAGCCAAACTGTTTTTTAGAGATGCCCTAAATTTAAACATAAAATTTACACACATAAAAGAGACGCATGAAAGTATATTTTAAAACCTTTGGTTGCAGGACAAACATCTACGACACGGCACTCATGAAGTCATCGCTAGAGAGTGGCGAAGTGGCACAAAGTGAAGCAGAAGCAGAAGTGGTAGTGGTGAATTCTTGCACGGTTACAAACGGCGCAGACGCAGACGTACGAAACTACATAAACCGCGCTAGCAGAAACGGCAAAAAAGTCGTGCTAGCAGGGTGTGGAAGCGTAAGTCGTGGGCGTGAGCTTTACGAAAGTGGCGTGCTTTGGGGCGTCGTGGGCGGTGAGTTTCGTGAGCGTTTGGGCGAGCTATTTGCCACAAAAAAGCCCTTTTTTGCGCTGGGCGACCTAAACGCGACAGACAAGCGTGTGGTGAGCGACTTTAGCGACCACACAAAGGCGTTTGTAAAAATTCAAGAAGGTTGCGACTTTGCGTGTAGCTACTGCATCATTCCGCAAGTTCGTGGCAAAAGCAGAAGCGTGGAGATGAGTGTCATAAAAAACGAAGTCTCAAATTTGGTTTCGCGTGGTTTTAGCGAGATAGTGCTAACGGGCACAAACATCGGTTCATTTAAGCCATCTCTTGGCATTTTACTAGCTGAACTTTCGCGTGTAAAAGGGCTAAAACGTTTGCGGTTAGGGAGCGTGGAGCCGTCTCAAATAGACGAGGCGTTTTTGGAGGTGATGAATGAATCGTTTTTGGAGCGGCATTTGCACATAGCTTTGCAGCACACGAGCGATGAGATGTTGCGGCTTATGCGGCGGCGAAACAGAGTTGGGCGGGACTTGGAGCTTTTTGAGTCTCTTGCTAGCAAGGGTTTTGCGCTTGGCACAGACTACATAGTGGCGCATCCGGGCGAAAGTGAAGCGGTGTGGAGCGAGGCGGTGGCAAATTTGCGACTTTTTCCGCTAACTCATGTCCACGCTTTTGTCTACTCACCACGCTCAAACACGCGCTCAGCCGAGCTTTACAAAAGCGGCTCCATAAACGGCAGCGTGGCAAAAGAGCGACTAAATGAGGTGTGTAGCATCGTCTCACAAAAAAACTTTGAGTTTCGGCAGAAGTGCGGGGCTTTGAGCGTTTTGGTGGAGAAAAAAGAGGGAGAATTTTGGTGTGGATTTGACCAGTTTTATAACAAAACTTATGTAAAATCAGACGAAAATTTGGCGAAAAAGTGGGTGAGCGTGAGCGAATTTGACGCGCTTGATGGCGGGAATTTCGCACGGGTGTTTGACATGGAGAGGTAAATTTGGCTAGCAAGGATGTAAGTTAAATTTGCTTTTTTGTGAATTTGTAGATTCTACTCCGTCAAATTTCAGGGGATTCTTCGGTCGTATTCTCCCTTGCGAATGACGGCGTTGGTTTTTGCTTTTTTGATAGCCACAATTTTCCGCATTTTGCATTTTGCATTCCGCATTCCGAAACAAAGGAGTTTTATGAAAAAGATAGACCTAAACATTAAGCTTATAAACAAAAAAAGCATCATTGTTGCTTGTGCGACCATCTTAGCCGTGCTCATATCTTTTGCGTTTTTAAGAAGCATGACACAGCCCATAGACCTCTCTACTTATGAGCGTTTGCTAAAAACAAGCCAAATAAACGCCGCCATCATAGACGGCAACGAGATAGTGCTAAAAACGACAAAAGGCTCGTTTGTGATTCTAAAAGAAGCCATCGACCTAACTGAACTAAACAAAGTCGTAGCCGTGAGCCTAAAAAAGAGTGGCGTAAACTGGCTTGCGCTCGTTGGCATCGTCTTTTTGGTGGGCTTTGTGGTTTGTTTGGGCGTTTTGGCTTGGCGGAGTTTTTGGCGAGTTAAAAAGCCAGAGTCAGCGCCGCTTTCGCTACCGACAAAGAGTGAAAGTAGCGAATTTAGCGCCGTTTTTAGCAGTGTCAAATTTGGCGATGTGGCGGGGCTTAGCGAGGTGAAAAACGACCTTTTTGAAGTGGTTGATTTTCTCAAAAATCCTAAAAAATATGCCAAATTTGGTGTAACGATGCCAAAAGGCTTTTTGCTCTCAGGACCTCCAGGTGTAGGCAAAACGCTTGTGGCAAAGGCGGTAGCGGGCGAAGCGGGCGTGCCGTTTTTCTACCAAAGCGGCGCGTCTTTTGTGCAAATTTATGCGGGTGCGGGCGCAAAGCGTGTGCGTGAGCTTTTTGCGGCGGCAAAACGTGTGAGCCCTGCCATCATTTTCATAGATGAGATAGACGCGGTGGGAAAGAGTCGTGGCAATGGACAAAGCGACGAGCGGGAGTCTACACTAAACCAGCTTTTGACCGAGATGGATGGCTTTGTGGAGAGTAGCGGAATCGTGGTTTTGGCGGCGACTAACCGCATCGAGACGCTTGACGAGGCACTTTTAAGAAGCGGGCGGTTTGACAGGCGTGTGGTTTTGAGTTTGCCAAATGTTACGGAGCGAGAGGAGATTCTAAAAACGCATCTTCGCGGTAAAAGCTGTAGTGCAAATTTGGCTGAACTGGCAAAAAAGACGAGTGGGTTTAGTGGCGCAGCGCTTGCGACTTTGGTAAATGAGGCGGCACTTCACGCTTTGAGGCTAAACAAATCTGTCATAGAGCAGGGCGACTTTGAGGCGGTGAGCAGTGCGGTTTTGCAGGGCAAAAAGAGCATGGGAATTTTGAGCGAAAAGGAGCGCGAGGTGCTGGCGGTGCATCAGGCGTCAAAGGCGGTCGTGGCGGAGAAAGTGGGTGTGCGGTTTGAAAAGGTGGGGCTTTTTGAGATGCGGCGTGAGGCGAGGGAGCGGGCGTTTTGCGCTAAAAGCGAGCTTTTTGGCGAGATGTCGCTTTTGCTAGCTGGGCGTGTGGGCGTGGCGATGTTTTGTGGCGAGGAGTGGAGTAACAGCGCAAAAGATCTAGATGAAGCGAGGGTTTTGGCTGGTAAATTTGTGCGTGAGTTTGGCTTTGGCGAGAGGCTTTTTGGTGGCACTGAGGCGGAGTGTGAGGCGGTGCTGAGGCGGTGCGAAGAGGAGGCGAAGAGCTTGCTAGGCGGGCAAAAAGAGGCGGTTTTGGAGCTGGCTAAAAAGCTGAGTGAGGAGTGATTCAGAGTGCGGAGTGCGGAGTGCAGAATGCGAATTTTCGTAAATTCTGTTTTCCGTTTTCCGTTTTCTGAACGCAAACTTAAATTTAAATTCTAAAACTTTGCTAAATTTTAGGTTAAAATGCTAAAATAGCAAAACTACTTAAACAAAAAGGTTTTTTATGTATAATTTTATATCTATGATTTTTGGCATTATTGCTAGTTGGAACATGCCCAGCGTGCTACAAAATGCAGTAAATAGCTGGTATGTGAGCCACTTTAAGATAGATTTAAGCGAATATGAGTTTAAAACGCCACGCCAATACAAAAGCCTAAACGCACTTTTCACAAGAAGGCTGGCACAAGAGCGCGAGATGGGTAGCGGGTTTGTCTCGCCAAGCGACGGGCGGACGCTTGAAGTGGGGCGTGGCGAGCTGACAAAAGCCTACTCTATAAAAGGGCGTGAGTATGACGTAGCAGAGCTTTTGGGTGAGGGCGCAAAGGCGGGTGAGTTAGGCGAAGGTTTTGACTACCTAAACATCTACTTAAGTCCTAGCGACTACCACCACTACCACGCGCCTTGCGATTTGAAAGTAGAGAGCATGCACTACTTTAAGGGCAACCTTTACAGCGTTGCGCCGAAAGTTTTGTTAAAAGTGGAGAATCTATACCCAAAAAACGAGCGTGTGGTTTTGCGTGGAAGGCTGAAAAGTGGAAAGCTGGTTTGGCTGGTTTTTGTGGGTGCGACAAATGTAGGCAAGATGCGGTTTGACTTTGAGCCACGCATAGAGACAAACGCAAAAAACGGCGATGCGTCCTACACTTATGATGACATTTTTTTGAAAAAAGGCGAGCATATAGGCAACTTTGAGCTGGGCTCAACCATAGTCGTTATATCGCAAAAAGATGCTTTAAGTTATAGTGTAGAGAGCGACAAAAAGGTCAAATTTGGCGAGAGCATCGGGGTGGTGGTTTCTGTGGTCGCTGGCGAAGAGTAGGTTTTTGGAAAAGCAAAATAAAGGAAAAATATGATTTGGGATCTTTCGGTTCTTTTTAAAAACAACGATGATTTGGAAAATTTTAGCAGACAAATTTGCGAAGAGGCAGAGAAGTTTGAGTGCGATTTTGCAGGCAAATTTGCCACTCTTAGTGCGAGCGAGTTTGAGCAGTGCGTAAGGCGTTATGAGCAAATTTGCGAGGGGCTTGGGCGTGTGATGACTTTTGTTTACTTAACGTTTAGTAAAGATACTACGCAAGGTGCTTTTCTAGCGCGTTACGAGGAGGAGACAAACAAAGCGGCTCAAAAACTACTCTTTTTTGAGCTAGAATTTAACGAACTAGACGAGGCAAAACGAGCAGAATTTTCAAAAAGCGAGCGTTATGGTTACTACCTTAAAAACGTGGCAAAAGAGAAGCCTTTTCAGCTTAGTAAAAAAGAGGAGAGTGTGCTTTTGAAAGTGAGCAACGTGGGCGTTTCGGCGTGGGGGCGGTTTTTTGACGAGACGATGAGTCGCATGGAATTTGACTTTCGTGGCGAAAAACTGGGCGAAGAGGAGGTGCTAGCAAAGCTTTCAGACGCTGACAGGAGCGTGCGAAGAGATGCGGCACAAAGCCTAACAGACGGGCTAAAAGCAAATTTGCATCCGCTGACTTTTGTGATGAACATGGTAAAAAGCGACCTAAAAAACGACTGCGACCTTCGAGGATATGAGTTTAGCGAGAGTGCGAGGCATTTGGACAACCAAATAAGCAAAAAAAGCGTGGATGCGTTGGTCGAGGCTGTGGAGGCGAATTTTTCTATAGCACATGAGTATTATGCAAAAAAGGGCGAAGTTTTGGGCTTGGGCGAGCTCTTTGACTACGACCGCTACGCGCCGCTGGGCGAGGAGGAGGAGAGGCTGACTTATGAGGAGGCAAAAGGGCTGGTTTTGGAGGCTTTTGGTGAATTTAGCGAGGAGTTTGCCAGCATCGCAAGGAGTGCTTTTGACGAGGGCTGGGTAGATGTAATGCCGCAAAAAAACAAACGTGGAGGTGCGTTTAGCCACTCTTCTGTCAGTGGCACTCACCCGTTTATTTTGCTAAACTACACAAATAAGCGAAAAGACGCCTTTACGCTAGCACACGAGATGGGACACACGATTCACCAGTTTTTGAGCTACAAAGTGGGCTACCTGAACGCCGACACGCCGCTAGTAACAGCAGAGACGGCTTCTGTTTTTTGCGAGATGTTACTCTTTGAATATCTCAAAAAACGAACAAAAAATGTGCGTGGTTTGCTGGCGGGCAAGATAGAAGACATTTTGGCAACTCTGTTTAGGCAGATAAATTTTACCACATTTGAGCGAAAAGTCCATGCAAAAGAGGGCGAGCTAAGTAGCGAGGAGCTTAGTCAAATTTGGTTTAGCGAAAACGAAAAGATGTTTGGCAAGACACTAACGCTTACTGAAAACTACAAGCTTTGGTGGAGCTACATTCCACACTTTATTCACTCGCCGTTTTACTGCTATGCTTACTCATATGCGCAGCTTTTGGTGCTGGCACTTTTTGGGCTTTACAAAAGCGGGCGGTGTGAGAATTTTGTGGAGCTTTACACGGAGTTTTTGAGTAGTGGCGGGAGCAAAAGTCCGGCTGAACTTGTTTTGAAATTTGGCTTTGACTTAGAAGATTCTGAATTTTGGCAGATAGGGCTAGCACAGGTGGCAGGGCTTGTGGAGGAGTTTAAGCGGCTGTGAGTGGGCTGTGAGCGAGTGCTTTGAGCGTGGGCGCGTGGGCGGCTTTGAGCGTGCGAGGTATTTTTACAAAAACAAATTTAAAATAAAGGAAAAAACATGAACGACAATGTTATTGACTCACTGAGAAAGATGAGAAAGGACACGGATTTTAGCGACTTAATGCACATTCATGCACGTGAAGTTTTGGAGTATTTGCTCCGTTTTCAACACAGATTTGACGTCTACGCTGAGCTAGAATTCATAGAATTTGACCCAGAGTTGCCGCAAAGCATAGTTTCAAACTGGAACTCTCGTTACATATTTTTCACTATTGCAAACTACACGCTTTCGACAGCGGCGGTCAATGAAAACGAGCTGACGTTTAGGGCTGGTTTTGGTAGGGAAAATGTCGCTTCGACTTTGACGATTCCTATAGGCTGCATCATTCGAATTTCAGTTGACGGCGTGCCTGTTTACATAAACGAAGGCACTTACAAAGAGAGAATTTTGCGCGAGCAAGTGGAGGAGAGCAAGAAAAAGCTACTCGAGATAAACAAAGACGACCCTGACTTTGAACGCCTAAAAGCAAACGCAGAGCGCGAGCAAAAAGAGCGAGATGAGCGGCTTGGGCGTTATGGTAAAAAAGAGTCGCCTTTAGAAGATGATGCAGAGAAAAAGCGCGAGCAGGAGCTTCAAAAGAGCCAAACGAAGCTTGAGATGATGAAACGAGCCATCGAGTATTCGACCAAAAATGAGCAAAGTAGCGAGGATGCAGAAGTTTTAAAGAAGCTTGAAAACGCAGCCAAAAAGCTAGAAGAGGAGCAAAAAGGGCTAAGTGGCGTGGCTGATTCTGACGAAAATGAGGCTTCGGCAAAAGAGGCTTCGGCGGAGGCGGATAAAAAAGAGGCAGAAAAGGCAGAAAAGGCAGAAAAGGCAGAAAAGGCGGAAAAAAAGAGTGAGCCTGCTAAAAGCGAGCCGTCAAAAGAGCCATCAAAAGATAATAAAAACGATAACAACGCCAAAAAACAAAAAGGCGGAAAGAATTCTGGCAAAAAACGCTAAATCGGAGTGCGTTCGGAAAACGGAAAACAGAAAACGGAAAGCAGAAAGCAGAAAACGGAGTGCGTTCGGAGTGCGGAATTTGCGATTCTACAGAATCGTTAAACAAACGCCGTCATTCTGAGGGAGCGATAGCGACCGAAGAATCCCCTGAAATTTGAAAGAGTAGAATCTTTCAAATTCGCAAAAAAGCAAATTTTTAAAAATTCCGTTTTCTGTTCTCCGCATTCCGTTGTCCGTTGCCGACCGAAGAATCCCCTGCCTGGCAAGGGCGGAAAAAGTCAAATTCACGAAAAAGCAAATTTTGACAAATTCCGTTTTCCGTTTTCTG
>DCIZ01000087.1:4204-7800 GCA_002317305.1 Campylobacter sp. UBA1713 | reverse complement strand
TTAAAATTCGTCAAATACGACAGTATTTTACTCATTTTAAGAAAAAAATCTCCTAAAAACACTCTTCGAAATCAAGCCAAACTAGTTTTTAGAGATGCCCTTTACTAACGCAACGCTTACAAATGACTGTGTTAGCTTTGACTTTTTGATAACACAAAAGCACCAAATCCACAAAACCTAAAATTATTTTAGCCAGTTAGTAATAAATTTAAATTTAAGTGGTAAAATTCGCCCAATTTTTAAAAAAGGTTTCTTGATGAAATTTGTTCGTAAATTTTTTCTTAGCATGATCTCGGCGATCGTGCTCTTTTTGGTATTTGGCGCGGCGTGCGGCATCGCGACCTTTATCGAAAGCATTAACGACACGCAGACGGCGTGGGCATTGGTTTATGGGACGTGGTGGTTTGCAGCCATTCACATTTGGCTCGGCGTAAATTTGACTTATAATATTTTTCATTATAATCTCATCACGCCAAAAAAACTCCCCGCGCTTATGTTTCACGTCTCTTTTCTTTTTATTTTGCTGGGCGCTGGACTCACTCGCTACTTTGGAAATGAGTGGCAGATGCGCATCCGTGAAGGACAAGAGAGTGCGCTCATTCAGACTTCAAAGAGTTTTGTTCAGCTACGCGAATTTCAGACCAAAAGCTTTACTAAAAAAGACCTCTACATAGCGAGCAGCGGACAAAATAGCTTTTCGCTAAATTTGGACGTGCCAGACTTTGTAAATGCTACGACTACCAAAAAAGCCACGCTAACTTACACAGGTTTTGTGAAAAACGGCGTGGAGAGTTTTGTAGAGAGCGAGGACGGCGAGCCGCTAGCAGAGGTGCTTTTTAGCGATGCAAACCAAAGTCAAAGTGTGGTGCTTCACGCAAACAAAAGCTTAGAGATAGCCGATGTGAGCTTTACGTTTAACGCCGCACCAAAGAGCGAAAAATTCATCAGCATCGACCTAGCGGGCGACAAATTTGGCATTAAAACAAATGTAGAAGTGGTTTTGACAAACATGAAAACCATGCAAAAAACGCATCTTAAAAAGGGCGAGAGTTACGCACTGGACGAATTTAGCGTTTTTACATTTGACGAGATAAATTTTAGCTTTAAAAAGTTACTCAAAAAAGCATCAAAAGGCGTGGTGGCTGGCGGTGAAAAGGAGCGTGGCGCAAATGCGATTCTAGCGCGCCTAAGCTACAACGGCACGACAAAAGATGTCTACATGTTCGAAGGAGCTGAGGGCAGCATCTTTGGCGTGGGCGGAAAGCTTTTTAGCGTTGCGTGGTCGCCGCTTTTTGACAAACTTCCGTTTGCTTTACGCTTAAACAAATTTGAACTTGACCGTTACCCTGGCTCAAAAACGCCGGCCAGTTATGCTAGCGAGGTAACTGTCGTCGATGGCGAAAAGAGCTTTGACTACCGAATTTTTATGAACCATGTTTTAGACCACAGAGGCTTTCGCTTTTTCCAAAGTAGCTACGACATGGACGAGAAAGGAACTATCTTGAGTGTAAATAGCGACCCGGGCAAGCTGCCGACATATTTTGGATATTTTCTACTTGGGCTTGGCTTTTTGCTAAATGTGCTAAATCCCTACTCGCGTTTTAGGAAGCTAGCAAATTTGGTTAGCAAAGAGCAGGCAAACGATGGCACACAAAAGCCAAAACGTGTAAAAGGCAAAGGCGCAGCGGCGGTTTTGGTGGCGTTTTTTGTGGCGTTTGCTAGCGCGCCAGTTTATGCGGCTGGCGAATTTCCTGTCATGCCAGAGTCTCACCTAAAAGCTTTGGGCGAGCTAGTGGTGCAAAGCAATGACGGACGCATGAAACCTTTTGACAGCGTGGCTACTGAGACACTAAACAAAATTTACCGCGCTAGTTCGTTTGAGGGAATTCCGGCTACTCAGGCTTTGCTTTTTATGATGCTTGACAGCGACTATTGGCGAAAACTGCCCATCGTAAAAGTCTCAAACAAAGAGGTAAAAAATGTTTTGGGGATTCCAGCAAAACAAAATGCGGCGAGTTTTGACGACTTTTTTGTGGCAAACGGCGAGGCGATGGAGTATAAGCTAACAAAATACAGCGAAGTGGCAAACCGCAAAAAACCGAGCGGAAGGTCTGTTTTTGACAAAGAAATTTTAAAAGCAGATGAGCGACTAAACGTGCTTTACATGGCGTTTATGGGCGAGCTTTTCCGCGTTTTGCCAAAACAAAATGACCCGAACAACACGTGGTATAGTGTAAATGGGCTCATGATGGGCAGTGGCGCGGCGCGTGAAGAGGTGGCGGAGGCGTTTGGGCTAGTGAGAGACTACTTTGGGGCAGTTGGCGAGAGTTTGGCTAGCAAGGACTTTACAAAGGCTGACATCGCTTTGCAAAAGCTAAAAGCATATCAACTCAAATTTGGAAAAGCGGTGATTCCAAGCGAGAGTAAGATAGGCGTGGAGATTCTCTTTAACTCTTTGAATTTGTTTGACAAGATAACGCCTGTTTACTTGATAGTCGGGCTTTTGCTTTTGGGTGTGGTTTTTGCACGCATGGTGAGTTCGCGGCGTTTTGAGCTGGTTTTTAAATTTGGATATGTGGTAAATTTGCTGCTTTTTGTTCTGCTCGCTTTTGGGCTGGGACTTCGCTGGTACATAAGCGGACATGCGCCGTGGAGTAACGCATATGAGAGTATGATCTTCATAGCGTGGAGTTTGGCACTGAGTGGCATCGTCTTTGCAAAACGCTCGCTCATCTCGCTTGCGCTAACGGCGATTCTAGCTGGCGTGGTGCTTTTCACCGCACATCTAAGCTGGATGGATCCGCAGATAACTACACTCATGCCTGTCTTAAAGAGCCACTGGCTGACGATTCACGTAAGCGTCATTACGGCGAGTTATGGATTCTTGGGGCTTTGTTGTTTGCTGGGATTTTTTACTTTAGTGCTTTTTGCCGTTGGGCGAGATAGCGAAGTTTTGCGTAAAAACATAACCGAAGCGACACGCATAAACGAAATGGCGATGATTCTAGGGCTTAGTCTTTTGACTTTTGGTAACTTTTTGGGCGGTGTGTGGGCAAACGAGAGCTGGGGACGCTACTGGGGCTGGGACAGCAAAGAGACGTGGGCTTTGGTGAGCATTTTGGTCTATGCGGCGGTTACGCACGCGCGGTTTGTGCCACGCATGAATTCCCAATACGCCTTTGCCGTCATGTCTATGTTTGGATACTGGGTCATCGTGATGACTTATTTTGGCGTGAATTTTTACCTAACTGGCATGCACTCTTACGCGGCGGGCGAGAGCATGGGCGTGCCGGGATTTGTTTACGTTATAGTCGCCGTGATGGTGGCGGTGGCTTTGGCGGGACTTCGTGGCAAAAGGCTAAACCAAAGGCTGTGAAAAGTTTCGTGAAACGTTTCGGAAAGCGGAATGCGTTCGGAGTGCGGAATGCGGATTCTGCGATTCTACAGAATTGTTAAATTTATGAAAAAGCGAATTTTAACAAATTCCGTTTTCCGTTCTCCGCATTCCGTTTTCCGTAAGCCGACCGAAGAATCCCCTGCCTGGCGAGGGCGTGAAAAAGTCAAATTCACGTAAAAGCAAATTTTCACAAATTCCG
>DCIZ01000087.1:0-4130 GCA_002317305.1 Campylobacter sp. UBA1713 | reverse complement strand
TTTGAGATTTATCGAAAAGAAAAACGGCGAGGGGACTGCAAAAAAAGCGATAGCTTTTTATTTATCCCGCCGCAACTTTTCTTTTCGCTTTTAGCTCAAAGAAAAGTTGCGGCGGGACGGTGGACGGGGGCTACCGCCCCTGCGACCACGTTCGGGGTGCGTTGCTATGCTCATGTGTGTAGGGTGGGCTGGGCTACCGCCCCTGCGACCACGTTTTTGAAAACGGAAATTTATCAAATTTAAGAAAAAGCAAATTTTCACAAATTCCGTTTTCTGTTTTCCGAACGCACGCCGTTTTTGCCAAAACCAAATTTAAGGATTTGTTATGTTTTTAACCAGACTAAACATTGGCACGTTTAACAACCTTTCGCTAACGCCGCAAGAGCTTTCGCATTTTCGCCACTTTTGCTACCTAAAAAACACGCTTGTCTATACAAATAACCTAAAATTTTTGTGCATCCAAAGCGGCATTTGCAAACTCTCTTACTTTCACGAAAGCCGTGAATTTGTGCTTTGTTACATAACAAAAGGCAACATCGCTTTGCTAGACGAGCACGTGGTGGTAGAGGTGGTGGAAAACTGCGAGGTTTTGGAGTTAAGTCTCTACAAATTTGAAGAGTTGCTAGAAAACAAAGAATTTTCTATGTCGCTTTTTAATCAGCTCATTCGCGCTGTTTTAACGCAACGTGAGTTCATAAAAGAGATGGTTTTTTTGGGGTTAAATGAGCGTTTGAAGCGGTTTTTGGTGAATTTAAGCGAATTTGCGAGCGACAAATTTGGCGTTTTTGAGATGAAATTTAACATGACCCAGCTAGCAAATTTGCTAAACTCCACACGTCAAAGCGTTTCGACTGAGTTTAACAAACTGCTAAAAAGTGGCTTTTTGGTAAAGGTTTCGCCAAAATTTTACCGCCTAGCAAGCGAAAAGTAGCACTACTCAAAGACACGCGCCTTTTGCTCTCTCATCTCGCCGATGTTAAAAACCTCGCCGTGAAACAAAATTTTCTGCCCTGCTAAATTTAGTTCTAGCCCAAACGCCCTACTCTGCCCGCCGTGAAACAAAGTAGCGTTTAGCGTGTAAGTTAGCGGTAGTTTGCCCGTTTTGTGAAACTCACCACTCTCCACAAACGCGCCGCCATCTTTCGCAAAAATTCGCTTACTTTCAAACCGACTTTCATCTCGCAAATTTGCTTCTACGCCAAAAGGCAAATTTAACGCCTCAAACATCTTTACTTCGGCTTGGCTGATGGCACTAAACAGCTGGTTTTGCAAATTTAACCTAGCGCTTTGTTCGACTACGAGCGGCACGACACTTACACAAAGCGAGATGACAACGATGGCTAAAACCATCTCAATAAGCGAAAAAGCACTTTTCACGCACGCTCCTTTTTTTTGAAAATAAATTTGATTATATCAAACTTTTAACCAAAATATGCTAAAATGGTTCAAAATTTGAAACAAAGGCAAAACATGTGTGGAATAGTCGGTTACATCGGTAAAAAAGAGAAAAAAGGTGTCATATTAAACGGACTAAAAGAGTTAGAGTATCGCGGCTACGACAGCGCGGGAATGGTCGTAAGTAGCGGTTGTGAGCTGGGCTACTTTAAAGCGGTCGGCAAGCTAGAAAATCTTCGCCAAAAGATGAGCGACTTTGAGAGCGAAGGAGACGGCGTAGCCATAGGGCACACACGCTGGGCGACACACGGCAAACCAACAGAGATAAACGCTCACCCGCACCTCGGTGAATATAGCTTTGTGATTCACAACGGCATCATAGAAAACCACAAAGAGCTAAAAGAGGAGCTAGCCGCTTCTGGCGTGAAGTTTGTTAGTCAAACAGACACGGAGGTCATCGTGGCGCTTTTTGAGTTTTACAACAAATTTGAGAGTGAGCCTTTCGAGGCTTATAAAAAGACAGTAGCACGACTTCGTGGCGCTTTTGCTACTTTGCTGGTTACAAAAGCAGCGCCCGGCGAGGTCTTTTTCGCTAAAAACGCCGCACCTTTGATAGTAGCAAAAAACGAAGATGAAATTTGGTTTGCTAGCTCAGATGCGCCGCTTGTGGGCTTTGCTAGCGATGCGGTTTATCTAGAAGATGGCGTTTTTGGGCGAGCAAAAAGCGGTAAAGTCAAATTTTTTGACGAGGACGGGGCGGTCGAGCCTAAATTTACTGCTTTGCCAAAAGACAAGGGCTTTGCGCAAAAAGATGGCTACCGATTCTTCATGGAAAAAGAGATTCACGAGCAAAGCGTGGTGGTGAGCGACTGCCTAATGGGGCGAGTAAATGATGGTGGCGTAAATTTGGACTTGGACGCAAAGTTTTTTGAGGGCGTTGAGGAGGTGGTTTTTTGTGCTTGTGGGACGAGCTACCACGCGGCGATGTCTATGAGCTATCTTTTTGAGAGGATGGCAAAAATTCGCACAAAGGTCGAGGTGGCGAGCGAATTTCGCTACAAAGAGCCGCTTTTGAGTCCGCGTGCGCTTTTTGTCGTCATTAGTCAAAGTGGCGAGACGGCTGACACTTTGGAGGCTTTAAAAATAGCCAAAAACGCGGGGCTAAAAACGCTGGCGGTGTGTAATGTGGACAACTCTAGCATCGTTAGGATGGCAAGCCACGTGATTCTAACTAGGGCTGGCATAGAAAAAGGAGTGGCAAGCACGAAGGCTTTTGCGACACAGGTGGTTTGTTTGTGGATGCTTTGTTTGGCACTTGGGCGGGCGCGTGGGAGCATAAGCGAGGAGAGAATGAACGAGGAGATTCGTGCTTTGCGTGAGATTCCGCAAATTTTAAAGGTAAAAAATTCGCTCACTGAGCAGGTGAAAAAACTTTCAAAACACTATTTGCACGGGCACGGGTTTTTCTTTATAGGGCGAGATATGTTCTACCCGCTGGCTTTGGAGGGGGCTTTGAAGCTAAAAGAGATAAGCTACCTACACGCGGAGGGCTACCCGTCTGGCGAGATGAAACATGGTCCTATAGCTTTGGCTGATGAGCGGCTTTTTACCATCGCACTTTTGCCAAAGACGGTGCTTTACGAGAAGACAAAGTCAAATGTGGAGGAGCTTGCGGCAAGGGATTCTTTTATAGTGGTCATTTCGCCGGAAAATTTGAATTTGGCGGATGATTTTATCCAGACAAGCGAGCGGGAGCACCCGATGGCGGAGTTTTTTGAGATGATGGTGGTTTTGCAGCTTTTGGCGCTAGAAATTTCTGTTAGGCTGGGTAACGACGTGGACATGCCGCGTAACCTCGCAAAGAGTGTAACAGTGGAGTAAAAAAGGGGTGTTTTATGTTAGGAATCGGTGAAAAATATGACGGCATGGTGCGAAAAATGGCGGTCAAGTCGGTAAATAAAAAGCTAATAGATAACGGCATAGACATAAGCTCAGTTTCAAAAGAGGACTACGAAGTGCTAGTAGATGAGCGTTGTAAGGAGATAGGCAAAAGCCATCTTAAATTTGGGCTAAAGGCGGCACTTGTGGTGCTGGGCGCGGATCTTTTGATAGGGCTGTGATGTTTTTTTGGTGTTTTTTTGCGGTGTGCTGTGAGGCGTTTGTGAGGCGGTGAGATGTGGAAATTTGCTTTAAACGCGGCGACACTTGGCTTTTTGTGGAAAAAAGGCAAGGCGAAGATAGTCGCGACTTTGGTGGCTTTGGTGGCGGTGGTTTTCGTGCATATGCTTTGTGCTGATTTGGTGGAGTATTTTGCGGCGGCGGCGCCTGAAAAGGTGCTTTTTGTGGTGGTAGCAAAGTGGTTTTTGGTGGCGGTGGTGCTGGCGGTGGCGGTGAAATTTTGGCTAAAAAAGCCGCTTTCTGCGAGGCAGGAGTTAGAAAAACTGCAAAAAGAGACGCAAAGGGTGCAAAAAGAGGTGGAAAAGGAGGCGAAAGCGGAGGCAAAGGCACGTGTGAAAATGGCGGATGAGCTGGCGAAAAATGAGGTGAAGCGGGTTGAAAATAGTGCCGTTTCACAGGAGGTTTTGGCTAAAAAAACGCCACTTAAAAGCCGAAGCGATGTGATTTTGGAGAAGTATATGCGGAAAACGGAGAGCTGAAAACGGAAAACGTAGTGCGTAGTGTGTAGTGCTGATTGTGTAGTGTGTAGCGTGTAGTGTGGAAATTTGCATTTATCA
>DCIZ01000004.1:8182-11716 GCA_002317305.1 Campylobacter sp. UBA1713 | reverse complement strand
TTGACGATTCTGTAGAATCGCAGAATCCGTTCTCCGTTCTCCGTTCTCCGTTCTCCGTTCTCCGTTCTCCGTTCTCCGTTCTCCGTTCTCCGAATGCAAAATCCTAAATTTTCCTCACATTTGCAAATTTAACAAACTCCAAAAACTCGTTTTGCAAACGCTCCTCTTTTCGCCTCAAAGCCTCCGTGTGCTCACGCGCCGCCGCGTCTTCAGCACGCAACTCTTCTTCGCTCGGATCTACAAAAATGTCGCGAAATTCGTCCCTGTTTGGGTTGCGTTTTTTCTCCTCGCGCGCCACTTCACGCGCTGCATTTTCACGCAAAGAGGCTTCTTTTTTGGCATTTTTTTGCTCTTGTTTTACCATCTCCTGCAACTGCGCAAAAGGGTTTGAAAAAAGCTCCATTTTACTCTCCTCGCTGAATTTTGCGTTTTGCGATGGCTGCGGCTATGGCAGCGGCGACCTCTTCGTTTTTTACACTGCCTTCTTCTTGCGTATGCTCCAAAATGTCCGCCAGTCGCTGCTCTATGTAACTCGTGTCAAAGAATCCTCGCCTAAAATGCCTTCGTTTTGAGACGGCGCGCAAAAACGGCAAAGTGGTCTTTATGCCCTCTATCTTAAATTCATCTAGCGCGCGCTCAAGCTTGCTAACCGCTGCATCGTAACTAGTCGCACGGACTATTAGCTTTGCCACAAGCGAGTCAAAAAACGGCGGAATGGTGTAGCCTTGATAGATGTGGCTGTCTACTCGCACGCCAGGACCGAGCGCCGGCAAATAGCCCGTAACAGTGCCAGGGCTTGGCGCAAAGTTTTTCCACACGTTTTCAGCGGTAATTCGCGCCTCTATAGCGACACCTCGCGGTTTTATCTCGCTTTGTTCAAACTCCATGATCTCACCAGCAGCGTAGCGAATTTGGCGTGCTATGAGGTCAAGTCCTGTTATCTCTTCTGTAACGCCGTGTTCGACTTGGATGCGTGTGTTCATCTCCATAAAGTAGAAGTTGTTAAAGTCATCTAGCAAAAACTCTATAGTGCCTGCGTTTGTGTAGCCCACAGCTTTTGCCGCTGCAACCGCTGCTACACCCATCTTTCGCCGAATGTCATCACTAATGGTAGGACAAGGCGCTATCTCTATCACCTTTTGGTGGCGGCGTTGGATGGAGCAGTCTCTCTCACAAAGGTGAATGATGTTGCCGTAGTTGTCGCCCAAAATTTGAAATTCTATGTGTCTAGGCTGCACGACGAGTTTTTCCATGAAGACTTCATCGTTGTTAAAAAACGCCTTTGCTTCTCGTTTGCAGCTTTCGAAATTTGACAAAAGCTCCGACTCGCTGTGGACTTCTCTGATGCCTCGTCCGCCACCGCCACCGCTCGCTTTTAAGATGACTGGGTAGCCGATGCGTCTTGCGTATTCTAGAATCTTCTCGTCCGTTTCGCCATTTAGCGGATTCGTGCCTGGCACGACTGGGATGCCGTTTTTTTGCATGAGCTCTCTAGCTATGTTTTTGTTGCCCATTTTTAAGATGACTTCAGAACTAGGTCCTACTAGCTTTAGTCCCGCATCTTCTACTGCTTTTGCAAATTCGTAGTTTTCGCTCAAAAAGCCATATCCTGGGTGGATAGCATCGGCACCGCACGCCTTTGCGACCTCTATGATGCCGTTTGGGTCTAGGTAGCCTTTTAGCGGGTCTGTGCCTACTTCATAAGCCTCGTCTGCTACTTTCACGTGCAAACACTCTTTGTCTGGCGCGGTGTAGATGGCGACATTTGCAATGTGCAAGTCTTTACACGAGCGAATGATTCGCACTGCTATCTCGCCACGATTTGCGATCAAAATTTTGTGAAATGCCATTTTTTCTCCTTAAGATTAAATTCGTGCTCTCTGCATTCTGCAATCACGGTCGTGCCAAATTTGCTTTGTCTAGCTTAACGCCCTTGCTCTTTGTGAGCACCTTGTGCCCGAGCCAAATAGCCAAAAATGCAAAAAGCCCTATGTAACAAGAGAGGAATTTTAGCACGCTTACGCCACTACTAAAGATGTCCAGCCCTTGTCCGACTATGATGACCGAACACATAACAAGTGCCGCTAGCGGTCCAAACGGATACCACTTCGCCACAAAAGGCAGGCGTGAGAGGTCGCCGCCTTGGCACACGTAGGCTTTGCGAAAGTTGTAATGACTCCACGCGATGCCTATCCAAAGTATAAAGCCGCTCATCGCGCTAATGTTTATTAGCCACGTATAAGCCGAGCCGTCTCCCATTAGGCTAGTCAAAAAGCACGCACTCGCCACGACAGAAGTCGCCACAAGCGCAAAAACAGGCACGCCACGCCCATCAAGCCGTGCAAAAATCTTCGGCGCTTTGCCACTTTTTGCCAACGCATAAAGCATTCTCGTGCTAGAGTAAAGCCCAGAATTTCCCGCACTAAATATAGCCGTAAAGATGACAGCATTCATCACGCTCGCCGCAAAAGCGATGCCTGCTCGTTCAAAAACCATCGTAAACGGGCTGAGCGCTATGTCTGTTTCGTTGTTTTTTAACAAATTTGGGTCGTTAAACGCGACCAAAGTGCCGATGATGGCGATGGCAAAGATGTAAAAAAGCAAAATTCGCCAAAATATAGAATTTATGGCACGTGGAATGTTTTTTTCTGGCTCTTTTGTCTCGCCTGCGGCAACTGCTACCATCTCTGTCCCTTGAAAGCTAAATCCCGCGACCATGAAAACGGTGAGGATGCTAAACCAGCCACCGACAAACGGCGCTTTTTTCTCGCCATCGCTCAAAACCCAGTTACCAAAACCGCCGTCATGCCCGCTAATGATGCCAAAGATCATCGCCACACCTAGCACGATGAAGACCAAAATAGCCGCGACTTTTATGCTCGCAAACCAAAATTCACTTTCGCCGTAAGCCTTTACGCTAAAGTAGTTTATGACGATGATGACGGCTAAAAACAGCGCACTCCAGACGTTTGACGGGACATCTGGAAACCAAAATTTCATGATGATGGCAGCTGCTACTAGCTCAGCAGCGACTGTAATAGACCAGTTAAACCAGTAGTTCCAGCCTGTCGCAAAGCCAAAAGATGGGCTCACATAACGCGTGGCATACTCCTCAAAACTGCCCGTGATGGGAATGTAAGTCGCCATTTCGCCCAAGCTTTGCATGAGCAGATATACCATGAAACCCACAAGTGCGTAGGCGAGCAAAGCACCGCCAGGACCAGCAGTAGCGATGGTAGCACCACTAGCGACAAAAAGCCCCGTGCCGATGGCGCCACCGATGGCGATCATGTTTAGGTGTCTAGCACCTAGCTCTTTTTTTAGCTCCATTTTGTTTTCCTTTTCTTTTTTATAGTTTAGCCAAATTTAACTTAAATGTAAATTTTCGAAAATGAATTTTCTAAAATCTGCATTCCGATTTGCTTTTTTGCAAATTTGAAAGATTCTTCGCCCTCGCCAGGCGGGGGATTCTTCGGGCGGGCTAACGCCCACCCTCAGAATGACGGCGTTAACGGAAAACGGAGTGCGGAAAAC
>DCIZ01000004.1:3879-8157 GCA_002317305.1 Campylobacter sp. UBA1713 | reverse complement strand
AAATTTGCTTTTAGCTAAATTTGACTTTTCACTCGCTCAAAAGGCGGGAGATTCTTCGGGCTTACGCCCTCAGAATGACGGCGTTAGTTTGACGATTCTGTAGAATCGCAGAATCCGCTCTCCGTTTTCCGAACAAAAAGCTATCGCTTTTTTATAGTCCCGCTTATGTTTTTCTTTTCGCTGAAGCTCAAAGAAAAACATAAGCGGGACGGTTGGACGGGGGCTTCGCCCCTGCGACCCCTTAAAATCGCTCCACACTCCGCATTCCGCAATCTGAACGCTCTCCGCTTCCGAACAAATTCACCGTTTAACGCCAAATTCCCTTAAAAGCTTTGCGTGAAATTTCATCCACTCTTTT
Source organism: Campylobacter sp. UBA1713 (assembly GCA_002317305.1). GTDB lineage: Bacteria > Campylobacterota > Campylobacteria > Campylobacterales > Campylobacteraceae > Campylobacter. Next base: position 7,799 of record DCIZ01000004.1, on the reverse strand, counting down.
AGCTCCATGATAGGATGTCCGCCGTAACTCTTGCCACCTTCTAAATCCTTACTCACGCCGCCACGCCCCGCAATCTGCGCAAAGTCGCCCACGCTCACGTGTCCGCCACTACCGCTTTGTCCGCCCATCACGACATTTCGCCCCAGTTTCGTGCTGCCCGCCAGCCCCACTTGACTAACGAGCAAGCACCCAAAGCCCACTTCGCAGTTGTGCCCCACTTGGACGAGGTTGTCTATTTTGCTAAATTTACGCACGACAGTCGGCTCAAAAACGCCTCTGTCTATGGTCGTGCAAGCACCCACTTCCACATCGTCTTCTAGCTCCACCCAGCCGTTGTGATAAATTTTTACGTGCTCGCCGTTTTTTGTGTGTGCAAAGCCAAAGCCATCGCTACCCAAAACGCAGTTTGCGTTTAAAACGCACCTGTCGCCGACTTTTGTGTTGTTGTAAAGCACGGCGTTTGGGTGAATCACGCAGTCGTCTCCCACGCTGACATTGTCGCCCAAAAAAGCGCCCGCCATCACCACGCTTCTAGCACCCACTTTTACGCCGTTGCCTATGTAAACGTTTGGCATCACGGTCGCACTTTCGTCCACAAACGAAGGCTTTTTTTCGTAAAAAAGCGGATTCGAAAAGGGCTTGCTAAGTAGCGCAAACGCAAGGTGCGGGTTTTCTACCACGACTGCCACTGCTTCGCTTTTTACTAGGTGTGCTGCATCTTTTGTAACCAAAATGGCACCTGCTTTGCTTTCGGCGATAAATTTTGCGTTTTTAACGCTGTCGCAGTAGCTAAGCTCGCTGCTACTAGCACGACCCAGCGAATTTAACGCTGTTACTTCAAATTCACGTCCGTCAAACTCCGCACCGACAAATTTGCAAATTTCACTAAGTTTCATAAATTTTTCCTTTCATTTTTATAGCTTGCAAAATTATACCACAAAATACATTAAAATTTATTTTTCGTTCATTTAAGCTAAAATTTGTTTTTTTTTGCTACACTTCAAACATTTTAATTTAAAGGAACAGATATGAAAAAATTTGCTTTTTTCGTGGCTTTGGTGGCGTCTCTTGCGAGTAGTGCGTTTGGACGTGGGTATTTTGCGGTTGAGGGTGCGTATTTGCCAAAAACTTCGCTTTCTATTGAGGACGGAAAGACATTGGAATTTTCTGGCAAGGGCGCTTTTGAGGTGGGCATCAAATTTGGCGGAACGCTTGGTGTAGATGAAAAACATGTGCTTTACGGCGCGCTTGGCTACCAAACGTCTGCAAAAGAGAGGCTAGAGAATCAGGAGATAAAAGGCTTTTATGTGCCGTATTATGAGAGCAAATGGAGCGCTTTGAAGCTGCTTTTTGGCTATGACTTTCGCCCTAGACTTAGCAACATCGTCCGTTTAGACCTTGGCGTAAATTTGGGTTATGGAGCGCTAAATCTTGATAGAGAATATAAATTAATTAAAGGCACTTATTACGAACAAACAACAATAAGCGAAACTCTTGGCACATTTGTGTATGGTGCAAAAGCAGGCGTTATAATAGACGAGAAATTTGGTTTGGGTGTAAAAGTAGACAAGATCACTGGCGGAAATTTTGACGTTACAAACGCAGGAGTTTATGTGAATTTTAGGTTCTAATGCTAAAGTAAAAAAGTCAAATTTAAAAACGCCGTCATTATTTTTGTGGTTTTGCTAGAATAATGACGGCACAACTTATCTTTTAGAGAATCGCAAAATTCACCTCTTCTATCTCCACTCTCTGCTCTGTGCTCTCCGAATATACCGCACCGTGCATGAAAAACTCTACACAATCTTCCACCCACGCACTCTTCTCCTCCTCGCTCCACGAAGGAAAAATTCCATTTACCAAAGCAAAACGTGTGTGCGGCTCTTCTAAAAGCATACAAAAACGAACTGCCAAGATGTCAAGCCTCTTGCTTTTAAACCGCCCTTCTAGCTCCTTTTTTCCAAAAAACCGCTCCAAAAAGCCCAAAATAAGCCGCCCGCCTATCTCAAAAAATATCTCCACACTCTTTTTGTCCTCCTCAAACGTCTCGCTTATCATCAGCTTTTTAAATTTAATGATTCGCTCGTTTAAGCAAAGGTTAAGATACGCCTCGCCAAATTTAGTCAAAAAACTCCTCAGGTCAGTCTCTGCCTCTATGTCTATCTTAGCTCGAATCTCCTCCTCAAATTTCTCCACTCCACGCGCTATCACGTGCCGAAAAAGCCCCTCTTTGTTACCAAAAAGCGCGTAAATAGTGCTTAAAGAGCCACCACAAACGCTAATGATCTTACTCACGTTTGTCCGCCCGTAGCCGTTTGAGATAAACTCCACCGCCGCGACCTCGATGATCTTGTTGTATCTAGCCTGCATCTTTGGACTCAAATTTGCATATTCCATAAAAAATCCTTTTTGTTTATTTGTTGTTTTTTGTTTATTTGTTGTCTACTCCAGCTCTTTTCTCTTTGGAAAGACAAAGACTATCTCTTTTTTCGTGCCGACTTTTGCATCATCGCTAGCACTCACCTCAACGACAAACCGCAAAGGGACATTTTTTTCGGCGTTGTTTGCCAGCATCTCAGTAGTCTTTAAAACCACGACAAATTTGCGTTTTTGCTTTGCCTTTACGACCACTTCACCACTTGGTCGCACAAAACTCAGCCGCGAATCGTTTAAGCTAAATTTAAATTTATGCTCTTTGTCGTCTACATTTTGCACCAAAAAAACATAGCTGTTCTCCACGCTAAACGCACCTTCGCTCTTAACTATCTTATAAAGCTCCGTGTTTCTGTTTATGTTTAACAAAAGCGTCTCTTTTTTGCTTCCCACCAAAAAGACCAGCACCACCGCCACTGCCAGCACCAAAGCATACGCCACAGTTCGAAAACGCAAAAAACGCACCTTTTCGCCGTTTTTTACCGCGTTTGGACTGCTCCACTTTACGATGCCCTCGCGCCCCTTTTTTGCCAGCACGCTTTGGCACGCATCCACGCACTCAAGGCAGTTTATGCAGTCTAGTTGCATGCCGTTTCTTATGTCTATGTGTGTAGGGCAGACGCGCACGCACGCTTTGCAGTCGATGCAACCGCCCTTTTCGTCGTAGATGACGCTCACCGTGTCGTTGTCAAACATGACGCTTTGCACACGCGCATAAGGACAAACATAAACGCAAAAACGCTCCGCCAAAAACGCCACATCAGCCACCAAAAACAGCGTAAAACCGAGCCAAACGCCAAAGGTAAGCTTGTGTTCGCTGGCGTTAAAGATGTAGTCAAAAAACTCCTCTGGCGGCACAAAAAACCAAAGCAAATTCGCAGAAGCTAGCATGGCAAAAGGAATCCACAAAACCACGCTAAACGCAAATTTAAGCGGGCTTTTTTCGCACTTTTGTCTGTTGTGGTTTTTAAACATTTTTAAAATTTTAGTCTGAATGAAGTCGCGAAAGATGGCACGAAAGATGGTTTGAGGACACGCCCAACCGCACCAAATTCGCCCGCCGACTGTGGTGGCAAAAAAGATGGTAAGAAAAAGCAAGATGAGCAAAAACGGCATCACGTAGAGTTCTTGCATGTCAAAACGTGTAAAAAGCAGATGTAGCTCTTTGTGGTCAAAACTAAGCAAGAAAAGGTGCATGTCGTTTAGCCGTAAAAACGGCGCAACCAGTGCAAAGATGGTAAGGACTATGTAAAAAATATGTCTTTTTGTTACAAAATTCATAAGCAACCTTTTGTAATAAATGTTAAAAAAGTGTTTAATTATAACAAACTCAATCTTAATTTATTTTTAACGGAGTGAGTTCGGAAAACGGAAAACAGAAAACGGAATGCGGAAATTTGCGATTCTCGAAAAAGCACAAACCAAAACAAGTGAAGCGCTCGCCGTAAGGCGATGTTTCTTTAAACGCCGTCATTCTGAGGGGAGCG
>DCIZ01000004.1:0-3869 GCA_002317305.1 Campylobacter sp. UBA1713 | reverse complement strand
CGAAGCGACCCGAAGAATCCCCTGCATGGCAAGGGCGAAGAATCTTTATAAATTTAAAAAAAGCAAATTTTCACAAATTCTGTTTTCCGTTTTCTGTTACCGCCGTCATTCTGAGGAGCGACAGCGACCGAAGAATCCCCAGCCTGGTGAGCGGGTAGAATCTTTAAAATTCACGAAAAACTAAATTTGACTTTTTCCGCCCTTGCCAGGCGGGGGATTCTTCGGGCGGGCTCACGCTCACCCTCAGAATGACGGCGTTGATTCACGATTCTGTAGAATCGCAGTTTTCCGTTTTCTGTTTTCTGAATGCAGGGGCGAAGCCCCCGCTCGCCCGTCCTGTCTTGATTTTTGAGCGAAGCGATTTAAGCGGGTCGCAGGGGCGCTAGCCCCCGTCCGCCCTGTCCCTCGCCACACTTCTTTGAGCTTCAGCGAAAAGAAGCGTGGCGAGGGACTAAAAAAAAGCGTTAGCTTTTTATATACGGAAAGCGGAAAACGGAATTTGTGAAAATTTGTTTTTTCTGAATTTGACGATTCTGCAGAATCGCAAAATCCGTTTTCCGTTCTCACCCAAAAATTTCATACCGCTCAAAAAGCGCCTCATCTCTCTTTAAAAGCCCTCTTTCCACCAAAGACTCCACCACCTCGCGTGAGCAGTTTGTCATGGCTGGCCACTCCCTTTCGTAGCCTTCACGCGAATCTTTGCTGGTCGCATCCACGCAAACACACGCCCCACGCACCCAAACGTCCCGAAGTGCGTCTATGTTATTTACCGCACGCCAAACGCACATGTAGAGATTCTCCAAACGCGCATCGGCATCAAAAAATACCAAAATTCGAAAAAACTCATCCTCGCTTTCCAGCGCATCCCAAATTTGCCTAACCGTGCGTTTTTTCTCCACAGAAACAAAAGTAATAGGATTCGGCGTGTCGCAAAAGTGCGTTTTTAACGCCAAAATCTCCGCCGCTTTCTCACGCAAACGCACCAAAAGATCTTCACACGCCGCAGGCGGCACAGGCGTGTAGTCCTCGCTCGCATCCACGCCTAGCTTTCCGCCAAAACAAGAGTTCGGGCTGGCGTGGTCTAGCTGGTCGCAAACGCCACTAGAAAAGAGCAGCGAGCGTGGCGAAAACCGCCTCAAAACAAAACGCGTCAAAGCCTCGTAGTCGTCCAGCGCTGGCGCATCTTCGCCCACAAAAACGGCGTGTTTTACAAAACTCATCTGTCCCGTGCCCCAAAACGCATGCATGAGTTGCTGGGCGTGCGCTGGGTAGCGTTTTTTAAATTTGGCTAAGATAAGGTTATGAAAAACGCCATTTTCTGGCATCCTGTAGTCTAGCAAGTCTGGCGTAGTTGTCCGCAAAAGTGGCAAAAAAATTCGCTCTGTCGCAAAACCCATGAATTTGTCTTCGATGGGCGGTTTGCCGACTACTGTTGCGTTACACACGGGCGACTTTTTGCTAGTTATCTGCGTTATCTTCATGCAAGGAAATGGCTCGACTGGCGTGTAAAAGCCCGTGTGGTCGCCAAATTTGCCCTCGTCTCTTTCGCCCTCTATGAAGCCCTCTATGACAAAGTCAGCGTCTTCGGGCACAAAGATGTCGTTTGTGAGGCACTTCACGAGGCGTGCTTTTTTTTGCCGCAAAAAACCATAAAGCAAAAGCTCAAAAACGCCGTGTGGCAAAGGCGCCTGCCCGCACCAAATGTAAAGCGGGTCGCCACCTACCGCCACAGAAACTGGCATCTTTACCCCCGCTTTTTTGTAGTCCTCGTAAAAACTTTTGCCATCTTTGTGAATTTGAAAGTGCACGCCTAGATGCGTTTCGTCAAAAATTTGCAAACGATACATGCCGAGATTCTGCACTTTTTTGTCTAGCGTCTGTGTGTAGACTTGTCCCATCGTGATGAACGCCCCGCCGTCGTGTTCCCACGTCTTTAAAAACGGAATGTCAGAAAGCTTTACATCTCGCACCTCTTGCGACTGCCCTGTGCCTTTTAGCCGCTTTGGAAAGATGTGCCGAAGCGATGTTAATTGGCGAAAAAAGTCAAATTTGTCTGCAAAGTTTTCTGGCTTTTTTGGCTTTAAAAAACGCTCTATTTTGCGTGCAAATTCGTCCGGCTCGCCACCCAAAATGAGCCGTAAAGCCTCGTGTGAAGCGAACAAATTTGTCAAAAGCGGGAATTTTTTGCCTTTTATGTTTGTAAAAAGCAAAGCCTTTGAGTCCTCTTTTTTTGCCTCTATGTAGCTAATGTGCGCCGCCTCTAGCTCGCTACTCACCTCTGCTGAAATCTCTTTTAGCAAACCAGCACGGCGAAATTTTTCTATCCACTCTCTCATGCAAGCTCCTTGTTTTGTTTTGCCTTTTGTGCCTCCGTAAAAGCCATCTTGTCGCACTCTTCGTTGTCGGGGTGTCCTGCGTGCCCACGCACCCAGTGGGCTTTTACTTTGTGCGTTTTTGTGAGTGCTAAAAGTTCAAACCAAAGGTCTGTGTTTTTTACATTTTTCCACTTGCGTTTTATCCAGCCTTCCATCCACTCGTTTATGCCGCTAGCGACGTATTGGCTGTCGGTGTAAAGCTCGACGTGGCTTTGAATTTTTAGTGCTTTTAACGCCTCTATGGCAGCGGTGAGCTCCATGCGGTTGTTTGTGGTAAGCGCTTCACCGCCGCTACAACGTTTTATGTAGCGCTCCGAAAGCTCGACTGCCTTGCCACGAATGCTTTTGCAAACTATCTTATACGCCCAGCCGCCCGCACCTGGGTTGCCTAGACAACTTCCGTCAGAATATATGATAACTTCTGTCATTTTCTTCCTTTACTATCTTGCTTTTTACCTTCACACTTCCTAGCCTAGCACACTGACCACACCTGTAAGAAAAGAGTGGCGAAACTGCTTTACACTCGTCGCAAACAAAGCTAAATTCGACTTTTGCCACAAATCCGTTTTCGTTTAGGCACTTTGCTGCTTTTGTGTTCCACTCGTTTGAGTCTAGTCCAGCAAAGTAGAGCAAGTCAGCACACATGTCAAGCGGCGGCAAGTCAAAGTCTAGCTCACGTTTTTCACGTGTGTAGAGTTCTATGAGCATGCGTTTTATGAGTGTAAATTCTTTTGCCAATAGCAAAAGTTTTTGGGACTTTTCTGCAAAATCAAATTTGCTTGCGACTATTTTTAGTGCATTTACGTAGGCGTGTTGCGTGTTTGTCTCTTCGCCGAGCTCTTTTAGTGCATCGAGGACTTCGAGGCTTTTGTCGTATTGGCGTAGTTTTTCATAGACGAAACCTAACTGGCGAAGTGCTTCGTCATCTCTAGCGCTTATCTTTAAACTCTCCAAAAAAAGATCTTCGGCACGCTTAAAAAAGCCCGCTTTTAGGTGGGTTTTGCCCAGCAAAACGAGGAGCTCTTGACGTCTTTTTTGGTCGCTTGTCTCTTTTAGCGCAAAAAGATAAACCGCTATGGCTTTCTCAAAGTCGCCCGTTTTTTGTAGCGTTAGTGCAAACGCCAAAAGCAAATTTAAATTTGGCTTTACTGCGCCTAAAAGTTCGCCGACTTCACTGGCTTTGCCATTTTCAAACCGCTTGACTATGTTTTCGAGCGACTTTTGGCTGTGTTTTAGCGAAAATGTGCCCCAAACGTAGCTCATGAGCGAGACGAGCAAAAGCACCGCAAAGAGAACGATAAGCCCAAAAACAGGGTCTCTATATTCGAAAAGTTCCATCTTTTTTCCTTAAAAATTTGTCTACATTTTACACGTTTTTTGACTTTAGGGCACCTCTAAAAACTACTTAACTAAATTTGAGTGGCTAGCTTTTTCGTTTGTTTTCGTGCTTTTTTGCCTTAAAACTCGTTACATACGTCAGTATGCTCCTCATTT
>DCIZ01000052.1 GCA_002317305.1 Campylobacter sp. UBA1713 | reverse complement strand
CGCAAAATCCGTTCTCCGTTCTCCGTTCTCCGTTCTCCGTTCTCCGTTCTCCGTTCTCCGTTCTCCGTTCTCCGTTCTCCGTCAAAGGTTTAAAATGTTAAAACACTTTTTCACAAATTCAGCCGGCATCCTCACTTCAAGAGTTTTAGGGCTTCTAAGAGACTTTTTGACCGCAAAAGTGCTCGGTGCGTCCATCTACAGCGACATATTTTTCGTAGCCTTCAAGCTCCCAAATTTGTTTCGCCGCCTATTTGGCGAGGGTGCTTTCACCCAAAGCTTCTTGCCAAATTTTGTCGCACAACGAAAAAAAGGTCTCTTTTTAGCCGAAGTTTTGGTGAGTTTTTTGGCGTTTATGTTGCTTTTTAGCGCACTTGTCATGATTTTTGCGCCGCTTGTAACCAAACTCCTCGCTGCTGGCTTTGACGATGCCACAGTCGCACTCGCCGTTCCGCTTGTGAGAATCAACTTTTGGTATCTTACTTTCATCTTTTGCGTAACGCTATTTTCGGGCGTTTTGCAGTTTAAAAACCACTTCGCCACGACAGCATTTAGCACGGCTTTGCTAAATTTGTCCATGATAGCCGCACTCATTTTAGCAAGGAATCTCGGCGAAAGCGAAGTGGTCTTTTGGCTAAGCTGGGGCGTGGTGGTGGGCGGCGTTTTGCAGCTACTCGTGCACATCATAGCACTAAAAAGGCTCGGGCTTTGGCGACTTTTTACGCTAGGACTTGCCAAATTTAGACGTGGCAAACGGGCACAAAGCAAGGGCTTTTGGCGAAATTTTGGCGCGGGCGTGGTGGGCAGTAGCGCAAACCAAATAGGCGACTTCGTCTCGACTTTTGTCGCTTCGTTTTTAGCCACTGGCGGCATCAGCTACCTCTACTACGCAAACCGCATCTTTCAGCTACCGCTCGCGCTTTTTGCAATGGCACTCTCCATCGCCATCTTTCCGCAAATCTCACGAAAGATAAAAGCAAAAAACGAAAAAGAGGCGCTAAATTTGCTCTCTAGAGGCTGCGGCTTGCTGACATTTTTGCTGCTTTTTGCCTCTGTGGGCGGGTTTTTGCTAGCTCCTGAGATCATCTGGCTCATCTTTGAGCGTGGTGCTTTTACGCGGACTGACACTTTTGCAGTCGCCCTCGTGCTACAAGGCTACTTGCTCGGACTCCTGCCTTTTGGGCTGGCAAAGCTCTTTTCGCTTTGGCTTTATGCGCACTTTATGCAAGCAGCTGCAGCGAAAATTTCGGTGGGCTCTTTGGTGGTAAATGTCGTTTTGAGTTTTGCGCTCTTTAAGCCACTCGGGGCTTTTGGGCTAGCGGTGGCGTCTTCGGTCTCTGGGCTGTTTTTGCTGGTGGGAGTTTTGTGGGTGTTTGGGTTTAGGAGGCTGGTGCAAATTTGCCACACCAAATTTGTCGTGCTCATCTTGCTCGCTGGTGCTATCTTTGGCGTGGCGGTCTGGTGGGTGAAAGGGCTAGTGGGGGTAGTGTGAGTGTAAAATGTGTGGACATCATTTTTTAAAGTCCACACTAAAAACGCCTAAAAACGCCAAAATTTCTTCACGCCAGAAACCGCCCAAACGACAGTTCTGTAAATGCTACCAAAAACGCCAAGCTTAAGGTAGTCTCTGTTAAACCTATAGTGTTTTTTGACAAGTTTGTATTTTTTGCCCGTTGTTGAGCTAGCTAATACTCTGTAGCTCGCCAAGACTTTTTGATTGCCATAAGCTACTTCGCATTTTTTTATGATGGTAAGCCAAAAAGCATAGTCGTCCAAAACGCTTTTTAGACTCTCATCGAGATATACTTTTCCAAATTTTGACATATCGTAAAGCGCACTTAAACACCCGATGCGATTTATTAGCATCATATCTTTCACATCTGTTTGTTCTTTTGCGATAAGAGGATATAAAATTTCCTTACTTTCAGCATCTATGCGTCTGTAAGAGCAAAAAACAAGCGTAGCGTTTTTTTCTTGCATAAATGCTACTTGATCTTCTAAGAAATTTGCATCCCAAAGGTCGTCTGCATCAAGCAAAGCTAAGAATCTGCCACTTGCGTTTTTGATGCCGTTGTTTCGTGCGTTTGCAGAACCGCCATTTTTTTGCGTTAAAACTTTTATGCGTTGGTCTTTTTTTTGCAAATTCGCTTAAAATTTCAGCCGAATTGTCAGTCGAGCCATCGTTTACGATGATCATCTCCCAATCTTGATACGTTTGGTTTAAAACTGAATTTATGGTCTCTGCGATATATTTTGAGCCGTTGTAACAAGGCGTTACGATTGAAACTTTCATTTTTTTCCTTTAATTTTGCTAGTGTTTTTAGTTTATTTGACGAGCATTGTAACAAATTTACTTTAACGAAAAGTTACAGAGATTACAAAAATTTTGATAAATTTGCTTTCGCTTGTCAAAACAAGAGATTCTTCGGAGGTTTTTGCCTCCTTATCGTTACGCAAATTTACAGCAAAATCACACACTCATCCACCCCGCATCCGTTGGGTTTTTTTGAAAAGCGAGAATTTTTGCCACGTCGGCAGCATCGATGTAACCGCACTCTTTTGCAACTCTCACAAGCGTCTCAAAGTCGCTCAGCGAGTGATTCGCCAAATTCGCCGCACGCAAATTTGCCACACCACTAGCCAGCCCGTAGGTAAAGATGGACGCGATGCCTAGCACATTTGCCCCCGCCTGACGCAACGCCTCTGCTACCTCTATGGACGAGCCCGCCGTAGAGATGAGGTCTTCGATGACGACTACATTTTTGCCCGCCGGCACCACGCCCTCTATCTGATTCCCCCTGCCGTGCGACTTTGCGCCACTCCTGACGTAGATCATAGGCAGATCAAGCAGTGTCGCCACGCACGCTGCGTGTGCGATGCCCGCAGTCGCCGTGCCCGCTACCACCTCGCAACTCGGGTAAAACTCACGCACCACGCTTGCTAGCCCCTCCTCTACTTCGTCCCGCACACGCGGAAACGAGAGTGTGAGGCGGTTGTCGCAATAGATGGGCGACTTTATCCCCGAAGCCCACGTAAAAGGCTCGTTTGGTCGCAAAAAAACCGCCTTGATGCTGAGTAAATTTGACGCTATTTTTTCTGATAAACTTTTCATGAAATACTCCTAAATTTTTTTGTGCTGTGTAAAAATGATGACAAAATTCGCTTTTGTGTAAATTTACGGTTGTGAGACTTTTATGCTTTTTACCAAAATTCGCAAAAAAGCGAATTTGACAAATCCCGTTTTCTGTTTTCCGCATTCTGCTTTCCGTTACCGCCGTCATTCTGAGGGAGCGTTAGCGACCCGAAGAATCCCCCGCCTTTTGAGCGAGCAGAATCGTCAAAGTTTAGCCAAAAGCAAATTTGTAGATTCTACTATATCAAATTTCAGGGGATTCTTCGGTCGCTAACGCTCCCTCAGAATGACGGCGTTTTGTTTGTAGATTCTCGAGAATCGCAATTTCAACATTCCGCAATCTGCATTCTGAACGCATTCCGCACTCCGAATGTTACTCGCAAAACTCCGCCACGCAACGCCTGTAAGCCTCTAGCGGGTCAGCGGCTGCTGTGATGCTTCGCCCAACCACTATAAAGTCAGCGCCCAGCTCACGAGCCAGCAAAGGCGTAGCGACACGTTTTTGGTCGTTTGTGGCATCTCCTGCTAACCGAATGCCGGGCGTTACACTCAAAAGTCCGAGTGCGTGCATGTCGCCTGCCTCATGAGCTGAGCAAACCACGCCGTCAAGCCCCGCATTTTTAGCATTTGTCGCGTAAATTCGCACCACTTCAGCAAGCGGCAAACTCACGCAAATTTCGTTTTTTAGCACTTCTGGCGAAGTCGAAGTGAGCTGTGTAACGGCTATGAGTTTTGTCTTTTTTCCACTCTCGCTGGCATCTAGCCCACGCCGTGCTGAACGCATCATCTCCACGCCGCCAGCTGCATGAACATTTGTGAGCTCCACGCCCAACTCGCCCAAATTTCGCATCGCCTTTTCGACTGTAGTCGGAATGTCGTGAAGTTTTAGGTCTAAAAAAAGCCGAAAACCAGCACTTTTTAGCTCGCTCACAAACGCCGCGCCCTCTTTGTAAAAGAGCTCCATGCCCACTTTTAAGTATGGCGAAACGCCGTCAAAATGTCGCAAAAACGCAAGCGTCTCGTGGCGGTCTTTAAAGTCGCAAGCTATGATAACATCTCTCATTTTTTTCCTTTTTTAAATTTGGTTTTTCGTGAATTTGTCGATTCTCATTTTTCGCTAAATTTATAAAATGCAAAAAAGCCCAAACAAACGCCGTCATTCGCAAGGGTTGCGTAGCCGACCGAAGAATCCCCCTGCCTTTTAGGCGAGTAGAATCTTTAAAATTCAAGAAAAAGCGAATTTATGCAAATTCCGTTTTCCGTTTTCCGCAATCCGCATTCTGTATGTAAAAGCTATCGCTTTTTTGTAGTCCCGCCGCCGTTTTCTTTTT
>DCIZ01000007.1:1639-4824 GCA_002317305.1 Campylobacter sp. UBA1713 | reverse complement strand
AAGAATCCCCTGCCTTTTGAGCGAGTAAAAAGTCAAATTCGAGAAAAAGCGAATTTTTGCAATTTCCGTTTTCCGTTCTCCGCACTCCGCACACACTCTGTTTTCCGTTTTTCGAACGGGGTCGCAGGGGCGGTAGCCCCCGTCCCCAGCCTCCGCCTTTGCAACCTTTGAGCTGAAAGCGAAAAGGTTGCAAAGGCGGAGGCTAAATAAAAAAAGCGTTAGCTTTTTTACCAAAAATTAGTCAAAATTTCGACAAATTAGAACAAACGCCGTCACTCTCAAGGGAGGCGTTTTGTTTTAGCTCTCTTTTAAATTTGACTTTTTACCCGATTTGCTTCTGTTTTTCATTATACATTAAAACTTCCTTAAAAATTTTATCTTTTTTCGTTAAATCAGTTAATATTAAGCCTCATTTAGTTAAAATTCGCAGTTTTTTTGTAGCAAAATGACAAATTTTTACAAAAGGAGTCCCATGAATTTTTACGTCAAACGCTACCTAATAGACGCCATGAGCGGAATGGCACAGGGGCTTTTTGCCTCGCTACTCATAGGCACCATCATAAAAACGCTCGGCACGCAGCTTCTCCGCCTTTGGCAAAACCCGCTTTTTGACTTCCTCGTAACCGCTGGAACGCTAGCTTCAGACGCAAAAGTCGTAGGAGCTGCCATGGCTGTCGGCATCGGTTTTGCTTTAAATTCTCACGCCCTTGTGCTCTTTTCGCTAGCCGCTGTCGGAGCCGCCGCAAACGTCTCTGGCGGTGCGGGCGGACCGCTAGCTGTCTTACTGGTCGCCATATTTGCAGCCGAAGCGGGCGGTTTTGTCAGCAAAAAGACAAAAATAGACATCATCGTAACGCCTGCCGTTACCGTCCTCGTTGGTGCGCTCCTCACCACGCTAACTGCGCACCACATCGGGCTAGTAGCAAGTGCTGTGGGCGAGCTAGTCGTGCTGGCGACAAATTTGCATCCGTTTTGGATGGGCGTTTTTGTCTCTGTTTTGGTCGGCGTAGCACTCACGCTGCCCATCAGCTCCGCTGCCATATGTGCGGCTTTTGGGCTAACAGGACTTGCAGGTGGCGCAGCACTTGCTGGGTGTTGTGCGCAGATGGTAGGTTTTGCGGTTTTAAGCTTTCGTGAGAATCGCTGGGGCGGCGTGGTCGCACAAGGGCTCGGGACGTCTATGTTGCAGATGCCAAACATCGTAAAGAATCCAAAAATTTGGATTCCGCCCACTCTGGCTTCTGCCATTACTGGTCCGCTTGCCACTTGTTTTTTTTCGCTAGAGATGAACGGCGCGGCGGTGAGCTCTGGAATGGGCACATCCGGGCTCGTGGGACAAATAGGCACCATCACAGGCTGGTTTGAGCCCTCGTCTGTGGCGCTTTCGCACGGGGCGGTCGCACTCTCGCCAACGGCGTTTGACTGGCTAGGACTCTTGCTGGTTTGCTTTGTCTTGCCTGCTTTGCTCTCGTGGGCGTTTGGCTCGGTTTTGAGACGAGTTGGCTGGATAAAAGAAGACGACTTAAAACTTTGGAGAGAAAAATGAAACTAACACCCATAATAACAAGCCTACTCGAAAATGACTTTTACAAATTTACGATGGGGCAGTGGATATTTCACCAGTTTAACCACGTTAGGACGCATTGGGGCTTTAAGTGTCGCACACCTGGCGTGCGTTTTACGTCAGAAATGGTAAGCGAGATAAAAGCACAAGTGGCACACTACTGCTCACTCAAATTTAGCACCAGCGAGCTAGACTACTTGCGTGGCATCTCTTACCTAAAACAAGACTACATAGACTACCTTAGCCAGTGGCGACCAAATGCTGCTGACATCTGCATAGGTAGCGACTCGCCTTGTGGGCTAAGCGTGGAGATTTGCGGGCTAGAAAACCGCATATCTTACTACGAAACGCCCGTGATGGCTATCATTTGCGAGGTTTTTTACCGACTAGGCGGTGCAAAAAAAAGCTATGAAACGCTATTTGAAGGCTACAAAAAACAAGTCGCCGACGTGGTAAGCGGCATAAAAAGCGGGCGTTACCGCGTGGGTTTTTGGTCTGACTTTGGCTTTAGAAGGCGACTTTCAAAAGAGGCACAAGCGCACTTTTTGGGCGAAGTTACAGGCGCAAAAGTGGCAGGTTTTGTAGGCACGTCAAATGTCTTTTTGGCTAAATGCTTTGGCGTAAAGCCAGTAGGCTCAGTCGGACACCAAGCCACACAACTCATGCAAGGCTTGACACAAAACCCCGCCTACGCAAACAAGCACTTTTTGGAGTCGTGGCACGAGGAGTATGGCGAGGTAAGTGGCATCGCACTCACCGACTGCATCGGGACAGATGTATTTTTGCTAGACTTTTTGCCGCATTTTGCTGCTACTTTTGACGGCGTTCGCCACGACAGCGCCGACCCGTATGTTTGGGGCGAAAAGCTACTTCGCCACTACGAGTTGTGCGGAATCGACCCACGCACAAAGACATTTTTGTTTAGCGATGGGCTAAGCTTTGAGCGTGCAACGCAAATTTGGGACTACTTTCATGAGAAGGCGCGTGTGGCTTTTGGGATAGGTGCATCGTGCTGCTCGCCAAAAGGCGACGACCTAAACATCGTCATAAAGATAATAGACGTAGAAGAGCGCCCAGTCGCAAAACTCTCTGACGTGCCCATCACACCGACGGATCCGGGCAAGTCCATGTGCCGCGACCCGAAGTTCATCGCTTTACTGCAAAGGCTGGTTAAAGAGCGGTTAAGTGTTAGTTTGGCTTGATGTTTTTACGCAGAAACATTTTTGCTTTACAATTTGATGGCGTAAACTTCAAATTCACAAAAAAAGCAAATTTGACTTTTCCGCCCTTTCGAGCGAATAGAATCGTCAAAATTCGAGAATCATTAAACAAACGCCGTCATTCGCAAGGGACGAAAGCCGACCGAAGAATCCCCTGCCTTTTGAGCGAGTAGAATCTTTAAAAATTCGCTTTTTTGTAAATTTGTAGATTCTACTCGCACAAATTTCTGTGAATTCTTCTGTTGACTTTCGTCCATCATAATGAACAGCGTTGGTTTTGGCTTTCTTTCAAATTTGACTTTTTACGCCATCGCTAGACGGGTATAAGGGCATCTCTAAAAACTACTTAAGGGCACCTCTAAAAAACCACTTAATGAATTTGGTGGCTTGCTTTTTCGTTT
>DCIZ01000007.1:0-1491 GCA_002317305.1 Campylobacter sp. UBA1713 | reverse complement strand
CCAAACTGGTTTTTAGAGATGCCTTAATATTTTTCGCACATATTTTCACAACCGCTCTCTGCCGTAAAGCTCTTTGTTGCTCGCGTTATACTCAAGCTTGAGCTTCACGTCCTTTTTGCTCATATCCACGATGTGAAAGTCGCCGTTTAACAGTAGCTTAAATTTATCCTTTTTCGTTAAAAAACAAACCAGCAAATGTGCAGCATCATGGACTATCTTTGACGAACTTGACGGCGAGTAAAAAAACGTCCGCAAAGTTTGATTCTGTTTACTCTCTTCGCAACTTTTTACCTCCACGTAAAAGTAGGCATTTTCAAATTTGATTACTCCGTCTGGGTAGCCATTTTCCTTTGCCTTTCCACTAATGTCGCGTGGTTTTTCATACTCCAGCCCAAGCCTCCTACACTCCACCGCAAATAAATTTGCCACGATGTTTCCAAATTCGTTTGGGCGACCTGTAAATTCTATGTTATTAACGGGCTCAATGGTGTTTGTCGCCGCCTTTTTAAGCAACTCAAGCAACCGCTCGTTACAAAACTCCAAAACCTCACGCCCTTCGATGCTCTCTATCACAAATTTAAACGCAAATTTCTTGCCGTTTAACTTGCTAATCTTAGCCAAATCAACCATCAAAAAGTCCTTTTTCCACTCTGCTTAAACGCTTACGTGTTAGCTCTATGTAGCTAGGCTCTATGTCGCAACCTACAAACGCGCGCCCCAGTTCAGCACACGCCACGCCAGTCGTCCCGCTTCCACAAAACGGGTCTAGCACCACATCGCCTTCGTTGCTCCACGAAAGCACGTGGTCTCGCGCTAACCACAGCGGAAAGGTCGCTGGGTGAGCGATCTTTTTGCACATGTTCTCTTGTCCGCTTGTGTTACCTTTCCAAATGTTATAACGCATGCCAAATTCGCTTATCACACGCTTTTTGTTTTCGCTAAACGTCCCGTCTCTTTTTCGTGTGGTATTTTTGCCAAGTGCTGTTGAACCGACATAGACGTTTTTTCTGTCACAAAGAGGGTTAAAGGTCTTTGGCGCGCCTTTTGAAAAGACAAACATATATTCGAAAATTTGATGATAACGCGTTTTGCTCGGATTGCTGAAATTGTTTTTTTGGTATATCATCGTATCATGAACGTTAAAACCTATCTCTTTAAAAAACAAAGCCTGCCTAAAACTCGTCAAACTCTCGCTGCCATTTACAACTGCATCGCCCACCACCCACACGACCACGCCGCCGTTTTTTACCACACGAAAAAGCTCGCGTGCCACCGCTTCAAAGCAAAACTCAAAGCCCTCGTAGTCGCGAAGATTGTCATACGGTGGCGAAGTCAAAACCATGTCCACACTCTCGTTCTCTAGCTTTTTTAGCTCGTCCTTTGCATCGCCAGTTAAAAGCACTTTCGCCTCTCCTGTTTAAAATTTTCACCACCGAAAAACGCCTCGCACGTCCGACAGACTACCGACAGACTAATGCCTCGAAAGGTAGT
>DCIZ01000123.1:32149-36280 GCA_002317305.1 Campylobacter sp. UBA1713 | reverse complement strand
AGGAAACATTTTTGCTTTGCAAAAAGCGCTTCGCTTGTTTTACAGGAAACATTTTTGCTTTGCAAAAAGCGCTTCGCTTGTTTTAGAGGAAACATTTTTGCTTTGCAAAAAGCGCTTCGCTTGTTTTACAGGAACTTCGTTTGACGATTCTACTTGCTCACCAGGCGAGGGATTCTTCGCTTCGCTAACGCAACGCTTGCGAATGACGGCGTTGATTTTGGTGTTTTACTCCCTCGTTTGGCAGGGGATTCTTCGGTCGCTTTCGCTCCCTCAGAATGACGGCAGTAACAGAAAACAGAATTTTTCAAATTTGCTTTTTCGTAAATTTGACTTTTTGACTCGCTCAAAAAGCGGGAGATTCTTCGGCTTTGATTCTTGAGAATCTAAAAATTTCGCAAAATAAATTTTAAAGATAAACCTATGTCAAAATCGCTCTTTTTAAATTTAAATTTGGCTGTTTTGTTTTGCCATTGTTTTGCGATGGTGGTGCTTGTGGTGGCACAGGTGGGGGTCATTTTAGTGCCAAAATTTGAGAAATTTGCGAAAAATTTGCAAGGATTAAATTTAATTAAGCTTTTTTTCATTATAATATCCACTTCGCTTTGTGTGATTTTGGCGAGTGGCGCCTACATGAGTAGCGTTTCGCCAAAAATTCACGAGCCTTTTGTGGAGATGATAGTGGTCGCAAAGCTCTTGCTTTTGCTATTTTTTGCGGTAAATTTGCTATATATGGTCGCGAAATTTGTCGGTGCAAAGCGTGCTTTTTTGAGAGACGAGCAGATTCTTTTTGAGGAAAATTTGATTCTCATTACGGTTTATTTTACGCCGTTAAATTTGGTTTTGACTTTGATGGCGACATACCTTGGGCTTGCGTTTCGCGTTTTTTAAGAAAAAAAGGACAAAAAATGTTGATTTTGGCTTCTAGCTCGCCGACTAGGGCGGCACTTTTGAGTGAGCTTGGCGTAAAGTTTTGCGTGAAAGTTTGCGACTATGACGAAAGTGGCGTGGTGTTTGCGCCCGCTAGCTCGTTTGCTAGTCGCGTGGTGGCACAAAAGTCAAGACAGTTTCGCAAAAAATTTGGCGAGTGCGCTGGGTGTGGCGAGTTTGCCAAAGGCGTGCTTTTTGCCGACTCGTGTGTGGTTTGTGGCGACGAGGTTTTTGGCAAGGCAGCAGACGAGGAGGCGGCGGTGGCGATGATAAAACGGCAAAGTGGCAGCGAGGTCAAAGTCTACACGGCGATGCGGTTTGAAAGCGGTGCGTTTGTGCTGGAGAGTTTAAGCGTTACAAAATTCGTTTTTGGCGAATTTGAGCCACAAAAAGTGCATAAATACATAATGAGTGGCGAGTGGCGAGGCAAGGCAGGGGCGATGAGCATCGAGGGGTTTTTTGGCGAAAATGTAGTAAAACAAGTAGGCAGAACAGATGTGGCGATGGGGCTGGATTTGGAGATTTTGCGGAACTTTTTGGTTTAGGCGTGGCGACTTTTGTGAGCTTTGGAAAGTGCTGTTTTGCGAGTTTTTAAATTTGCATCTTGTTTTTTTGTAGCTTTTGTAAAATTCCCTCACGGCAAATTTTTCGCAAATTTGCGGTGAGAGAATTTTTACAAATCGTAGAAATGTAAAGTTTGTAAACGGAGTTTAAAATTGAAGAAGATTTTGAATTTTTTAAAGTCAAATGTGTTGAGTTTTTTGGCTATCGTTGTTATTTCGCTTTTGGTGCTTGGGCTTTTGGCTTACAGGCAGCTAGGCATCTCTGTCGAAAAAGTGGTAGATTTTAAGCCCGCTTTGACTAGCAAAATTTACGATAGACACGGGAATTTGGTGGCGAACATTTTTGACGAAGAGAACAGAATGTATGCCAAATTTGACGAGATTCCCCATGAGCTCATCGAGGCGCTTTTAGCCATCGAGGACACGGCGTTTTTTGAACACAACGGCGTAAATCCAGACGCGGTTGTGCGTGCGGCGGTGAGAGGCATTTCGGCAGGACGTGCCGTTCAGGGTGCTTCGACACTAACGCAGCAACTGGTGAAAAACATGCTTTTGACACGTGAAAAAACCTTTACGAGAAAGTTTAAAGAGGTGCTTTTGGCGATGCGTGTGGAGACGCGACTGAGTAAAGAGGAGATTCTGGAGCGCTACCTAAACTATGTTTTTTTGGGGCATGGGTATTTTGGAATCAAAACAGCAGCGGATGGGTATTTTCGTAAGAGTTTAAACGAGCTGACGTTAAAAGAGATGGCTATTTTGGTCGGCATCCCAAAAGCGCCTAGCTCATACGACCCGACAAGGCGACTTGAGCGCTCGCTTGAACGTGCAAATGTGGTGCTTTTAAGGCTAAAATCTTTGGGCTGGATAAGCGAAGGTGAATATAAAAAAGCGCACGCCGAAGTCCCAAAAATCTATAACGACACGCTTACTCAAAACAAAGCACCTTACCTAGTAGACGCGGCGGTGGCGGAGGTGAGCAAACTCTATCCGGACATAAAAACTGGAGGCTACAGCATCAAGGTTTTTGCTGACTTGACTGTGCAGCATATGGCACAAAAGGCGCTAAAAAACGGCTACGAGGCGATTCTTAACCGAACGGCTATAGAAAATTCAAAGATAGACGACTTAAATTTAAAAAACAGCGAAATAGCGGCAAAACGAAACAGGGCTTTTGTGCCACGAGAGAAATTTGACACGACAAAACTCAACGGCGCCATCATAGTTACAAACCCGACAAATGGCGAGATTCTCGCACTTGTGGGTGGCGTAGACCACGAAAAGAGTAGCTTTAACCGCGTTACGCAAAGTGTGCGGCAACCGGGCTCTAGCTTTAAGCCGTTTGTTTATCAGATAGCCATCGACAATGGCTACAATCCTATGACGATGGTGGCGGACATCTCGCGAATTTTTAGAAAAGTAGACGGCGTTTCGCGTGTGGAGGCGAGCGAGAGTGGCGAAGATGTGGCTGGGGCAGGTGCGACTGGTGGTAGCGGTGGCGCAAAAGTGGAGTCGTGGAAGCCAAAAAACTTTGGTTCGACACTGGACGGGCAGGTTACGCTAGCAGATGCTTTGAGGCGATCAAGAAACCTTGCTACTATAAATTTGCTAGGCTCAATAGGCTTTGGGAAAGTTTGGCGTGTGCTTAAATTTGAGTATGGTTTTGAAAATGCAGCGGAGAATCTCTCCATCGCACTAGGCAGTTTTGAGGTGAGTTTGTTTGACTTTTCGCAAAAATACTCAATGTTTGCGGGGCTTGGCAAGGTGAGTAAGTCCATCTTGATAAGTGAAATTCGCGACAAAAACGGCAAGCTTTTAAACAAATTTGAGACAGAGAAGACCGAAGTGGCACGTCCTGAACAAGTCTACTTGACACTAAACATGATGCGTGGCGTGGTGAGGGCTGGCACGGGAACGAGAGCCAGAGTGGCGGGCATCGACATAGCGGGCAAGACGGGCACGACAAATGACAACCTAGATGCGTGGTTTTGTGGCATCACGCCAGAGATGCAGGCGATCATTTGGTATGGCAACGATGACAACAAACCGCTAAACAACAAAGAGGGTGGAAGTATGACGGCAGCGCCAGTTTTCCGTGAATTTTTGACCGACTACATGGAGGAATTTCCACACATGAGAAAGCTTTTTGTGGCGCCAAATGGGGTAAAACGTAGGCTTTATAACGGCGTGGATGCACTCTATACTTACAGAAGTCCGCTGCCAGCACAAAACAGAGATGCGGTGAATCAGCAGGAGAATGAGAATTTGATATTTTAGTTGAGTGCGTTCGGAGTGCATTCGGAAAACGGAATGCGGAATGCGGAATGCGGAAATTTGCGATTCTCTAGAATCGATAAGCAACGCCGTCATTCTGAGGAAGGCGTAGCCGACCGAAGAATCCCCCGCCTTTTGAGCGAGTAGAATCGTTAAATTCACGAAAAAGCGAATTTTAAAATTCCGTTTTCTGTTTTCCGCATTCCGTTGTCCGTTACTGCCGTCATTCGCAAGGGAGCGATAGCGAGCGAAGAATCCAATGTATTGCGAGCAAGTAGAATCGTCAAATTTAAGGGCACCTCTAAAAAACCACTTAATGAATTTGGGTGGCTTGCTTTCGAATTTGTTTTCGTATATTTTTACCTTAAAA
>DCIZ01000123.1:29392-32116 GCA_002317305.1 Campylobacter sp. UBA1713 | reverse complement strand
TTAAGAAAAAAATCTCCTAAAAACACTCTTCGAAATCAAGCCAAACTGGTTTTTAGAGATGCCCTTTAAGAAAAAGCGAATTTTTACAAATTCCGTTTTCCGTTCTCCGCACTCCGTTTTCCGTTACCGCTGGCATTTGTTTGGCATTTTCTGTAATCCAAATTCTAAAAACCAAATGTCCACATTTTTGTGAAATTTGTCGGTTTTTGCCTGAATTTAGCGTTTTTTAGTCGCCGTTGTTATTTACTTTTAATTTTAAAAAAGGTATAATCTATAAATTTTTTGATTAGGGTAGAGAATGAAAAAAGTTGAGAGTATTGAAGAAATTTTGCCTGAAATTATGGATCAGATCAGTCAGGTTTTGGTGATGAATGGTCAAAATTTGATATTTAGGAATCGTGATATTTCTGAGAAATATTCGATATGCAGATATCCTAACGGAAATGTGTTTTTTGTCTACACAGATGAGCGAAATATACGCATCCTAAACGAGCTCACGGACGCTCAAAAATCCAAATTAAAGTCGTTAAAATGAAAGAGATGATTATTATTAGCGGAACGCCTGGCAGTGGCAAAACCTCGCTCGGACGAACTTTTGAGGCGACTTGCAGACTTCCTTTTATCTCGACAGAGATGTTTTACAAAGAGAAATTTGGCGAGTTTCGCGACTACTCGCACGAGGAGATGCTGGAGGCGACTTTGGAGCTAAAAGCTAGGCGGAATCTATACCTTGCAAATGGCATTTCGTTTGCCATTGAGCGTGGTTTTCAAAAAGCAGGGCAGGTTTTGCGGCTCATAGAGGACGCGCGTAGGCACGGCTTTCGCGTTATTTTGATATATTTGGGCTTTGACGAGTTGGAGCTAAACATAGCTAGAATCAAAAGTCGCGTAATGTGTGGTGGCGAAGGCGGCTCTTATGAGAGTGTGCTGGAGGCGATTGAGGACGGCGTTAGGAATTTTGCGACCATCTCGTCAAACTGCGATGCGTCTTACATCTTTGACAACTCGGGCGAGACACCAAAACTTCTGTTTAAGGCAAACAGAGGCGAGGAGAAACCAGAGTATGTCATAGAGAAACGCTTCCGTCCAAAGTGGATGATAGACCTTGTAACTGGTGGCGTATGAGGCTGTTTTTTTGTGGATTTTGACGGTCGTTTTGTTTTTTTTTGTTAAAATAAATAATTTGTAAAGGGCATCTCTAAAAACCAGTTTGGCTTGATTTTTTGAAGCGTTTTTAGTGAATTTTTGTTTTAAAATGAGGAGAATACTGTCGTATTTGACGAATTTTAAGGCAAAAATATACGAAAACAAATTCGAAAGCAAGCCACCAAATTTACTTAAATGGTTTTTTAGAGATGCCCTAAAATAATAAAAAAGGAAAAATATGTCAATAGACGTTAGTGTGATTCTCCCGATTTTTAACGGGGGGGGTATTTGGAGCGTTGTTGTGAAAATTTAGCTAAGTGCAAATTTGACGGGAACGTGGAGTTTGTTTTAGTAGATGACGGAAGTAGCGACAACACGCTTTTGCTTTGTCAAGCTGTGGCAGAAAAAGACGCACGTTTTCGTGTTTTTACTCAAAAAAACGCTGGTCCTTTTGCCGCACGAAAAAAGGGCGTGGCGGAGGCTCGTGGCGAATTTATAACTTTTGTAGACTATGATGACCTTTTTAGCGAGGACTACATATCTCACCTTTATGCGCTAGCAAAAAAGCACGATGCCGACTGTGTTCGGGCGTGCTATGAAACAGTATTTTCTTATGACTATACTTTTCCAAAAACGAATTTTTCTGTTAAGGTTTTGGAGGGAAATGACGATGTGTTGAGGTTTTATTTGAATGAATTTATCATAGGTCGAAAAAATTTTGGTGGACATTGGTGCTGGCTTTATAAAAAAGATGTTTTTTCAAATTTTGAGTATTTTGAATGTGAAGGTAATGTTGGCGAAGATTTGCTAACAAATTTTTTCTTATTACAATATTGCAAAAAAATGGTTTTTAGCGAGAAAGTTGTATACGGCTACTTTCAGTCAAATAATTCAAGCATTATGCAAACATTTAGTTATGAAAAATGTAAATTTCTAATAAATAATCTTAAAAATTTTAAAAAAGTAAATTTAAGTCAAAACGCAGAAATTTTAAATTTGCTAGAAGCAAAAGCAAAGGAGGCTACTTTTATCACAGGAATTCGAGCTGTCCTCTACCCAGACATATTTACCGCCGAGCAAAAACGAGACCTTCTTGCCACATATCGCCCAAACGCTTTTCACGTCATTTTCAAAGGCAGGCATTCGCTAAAAGTCCGAGTTTGTGCGTTTTTAGTGCTTGTTTGCCCGCGAACTTTTACTTTTGTTGTCAAAATTCTCAAAAAAAGTAGCCTTTTCTCACGACTAAAAAAAGCAAAGTAGTTGTTTTTGATGGAGTTTGGAGTGTTGAAATTTGCGATTATCTAAAAAGTAAAAACCAACGCCGTCATTCTGAGGGAGCGTTTAGCGACCGAAGAATCCCCCGCCTGGCGAGGGCAAAATTCGCCAAACATTCGAAAAAGCATGAACCAACGCCGCGTCATTCTGAGGGAGGCAAAGCCGACTGAAGAATCCCCCGCCTTTTTGAGAGAGTAGAATCTTTCAAATTCGCAAAAAAGCGAATTTACACAAATTCCGTTTTCTGTTTTCCGCACTCCGTTTTCCGAATGGGGGTCGCAGGGGCAAAGCCCCCGCCCACCG
>DCIZ01000123.1:28962-29252 GCA_002317305.1 Campylobacter sp. UBA1713 | reverse complement strand
TGTGAAAATTTGCTTTTTTGTGAATATGGCAAATTTTAGCAAAATGCGAAAAGGTTAATGCAACGCCGTCATTCTGAGGGAGCGAATGCGACCGAAGAATCCCCTGAAATTTGAGGGAGTAGGATCGTAAAATTTGAGAAAAAGTGAATTTGTGAAAATTCGCTTTTTGTGAATTTGTAGATTCTACTCGCTCAAAAGGCAGGGGATTCTTCGCTTCGATAACGCAACGCTTGCGAATGACGGCGGTAACGGAAAACAGAAAGCAAAATGCGGAAAACGGAATTTGTGAA
>DCIZ01000123.1:22807-28951 GCA_002317305.1 Campylobacter sp. UBA1713 | reverse complement strand
AAATTTGCTTTTTTGTGAATTTTGACGATTCTGCTCCCTTGCTAGACGGTAGATTCTTTTACCAAATTTTTCTTTTCAAAATTTTATCTATATATTTCACAACTAACATAACCAAAAAACCACTATAAAATTTACTCAAATTTACCGCAAAATTCAGTAATTTTTAATATATATTTAACTAAAATTCACAAAATTATTTTTTTACATTTTAAGGATTTACGATGAAACACAAATTTACCACAACTGCCAAAAAGCGCCCGCTAGCTAGCCTAGTTGCCTCTTTGGCACTTGGCTTTTTAGCCAGCACGCCAGCCAGCGCCGCTACTTATGACCTTGGTAAGATAGAAAAACCAAACGCCATCAAAAGCCAAAGCCTCGCCTCTTCCATCACCGTTTCAGGCGACGAGATAGACGAGCGAGCCTACCAAAACGCCGCAGATGCGCTAAAAGCAGCACCGGGTGTCTTTGTCCAGCCACCATCTAGCAGTAGAGGCGAGCCGGGCATCGGCATCAGAGGCTACAGCGCTACACATGTCGGGCTTTTTGTGGACGGCATCCCCGTTCACTCCATCTACGACCGCCAAACCGACTGGGGCATGTTTGCTGCAAATTCGCTAGGCGCAATAGAAATTCAAAAAGGCTTTGTCAGTCCAGCTTACGGACTAAACGCTTTGGGCGGTGCGGTAAATCTCATCTCAAAAAAACCAGAAAAACCACTAGAGGCACGCCTTCGCTACGGCTTTGTTACAAACAACGAGCACCAAGCTAGCGTGGGAGTCGGCACAAAACAAAACGAGTGGTATGCGAGTGCGGATTATTCTTTTGTAAAACGAAAAAGTCTAAATTTGTCAAACAAATTCACAGAAACGCCTTACGAAACCGACAAAAAGAACAAGAAAAATTCGTATTATGAGAGCCACACCTTTAAAGCAAAAGTGGGCTTTACGCCGAGCGACGAGCACGAATATAGCCTAAATTTCATCTACCAAAAGGGCAAAAAAGGCGGGCTTTTTAACGCAAATAGTGGCGGCAACTGGTGGGAGTGGCCAAACTACGACAAGATGACTTTTTACATTTTGGGTAACTCACAGCTCACAGAGAAGCTAAACCTAAACACAAAACTCTACTACGACAGCTTTTACAACAAGCTCATTTCCACAGGCAAACTCCGTGAAAACGGCACACTTCGTGGTGGCTGGACAGGTGGCAGCCTCTACGATGACTACACGGTGGGGCTTGTGGAGACTTTGGGCTATCAGCTCACAAAAGACCAGCTAGTAGAAGTGGGGTTAAATTTGCGTCAAGACAACCACAAAAACACAAACTACAACCCTGACGGCTCGGTTACTCGCTACGGAAATGTCGAGAGCATCGACAAACTTCGTGATGTAACGACCTCTATTTTTGCGAAGTATTCAAACAGGCTAAATGACATTTTTCGTTTTAGTCTAAGCACGAGCTACGACAGAAACAGCATGTCAAACGTCTTTTTGCCACAAAAAAACGGCAGCATAGAGACAAGACATGGGCAGTCGTTTGACGGCTGGACTTTGCAAGGAATCCTCTACGCCGCGCTTACAGATGAGCTCACGCTTCACATAAATGCAGGCAAAAAGAACAAGCTTTTAACGCTAAAAGAGCGCTACAGTGAGCCGTGGGGCGGACGCACGAGAAACCCAAATTTAAGTCCAGAGAGTGCGCTGAATTTTGAATTTGGTGCGACTTTTGAGACAAAAGATATGCGTTTTTGGGGCGTGGCGTTTGACAACGAGCTAACCGACATGCTTTCAAGCGTGCCAGATGAGACCAACTCTTGCGTGGCGGGCAGTGGCTGCAGTAAGCTAGTAAATGTAAAAGAGGGCAGGAGTTATGGTTTTGAAGTGGGCGGTGGTTTTGAGTTTTTGGGCGGACGCGTGGGCGTGGGTGCTAGCTACGCCTTTACACGAAAAAAGGTTACAAACGAAAAGGCGGGTAGCTTTGCAGTAGACGGCTCACGAGTAACAGACTACCCAGAGCATCAGCTAAACTTAAATGCGTTTTACAAGCCGTTTGAGAGTTTGAAATTTACGGCGAATTTTATGCACCAAAATGGCATTTATGTAGTAAATTCTGACTCAACTAAATTTGTAAAAAACCCATCTATTAGCACGCTAGAACTAAAAGCTGACTTTACTTTGTCAAACGTGCCAAATGGGCTAATGTTAAGTGCGGGCGTTTACAATGTGCTAGACAGAAACAACCGCTATGGTGATGGCTACTTTATGGCGGGCAGAAGGTTTTTGGTAAGTGCTGAGTGGAAGTATTAGGCGGAAAACTGAATGCGGAATGATTCATGGGGTCGCAGTGGCTTTAGCCTCCGTCCGCCGTCCCACCACCTTTTTTTTGAGATTTATCGAAAAGAAAATCGGAGTGCGGAGCGCTGAATTTTGCGATTCTATAGAATCGTCAAACCAAACGCCGTCATTCTGATGGTATAAGCCCGAAGAATCCCCCGCTTGGTGAGCGGGTAAAAAGCCAAATTCGCTTTTTTGTGAATTTTTAGATTCTTTGCCCTGTGGATTTGTTTTTTTTTGCAAAATGCAAATTTACATTTTCCGCATTTACATAAATTTATTTTGAAAGTTAAATATGAAAAAGTTTATTTTAGTTTTTGCCATCTGTCTAAATTTGGTTTTTGCCGCAAATTCACCAAAAAGCGAAAAAAACCTCCGCGTCTTTGGCGCTACGCCGCCCATCACGGTTTTGCTACAAATTTTAGCCCCCGAAACGCTAGTCGGACTAAACTACAAACCCTACCCCGAAGACCTCGTTTTCATGCATCCGCACGTGCAAAAACTCGAAGTTCTTGGCATGCTAGGAGGTGGCAAAGAGGCGAGTTTTGAAAGGCTTTTGTCGCACAAAGTAGATGTCGTTTTTGTAGAAAAAGGCTTTAAAAGTCGCGACAAATTCGAAAAAGCAGGCATCAAAGTAGTAGAAGTCGAGACACGAGACTTAAATTTGCTACCAAAAAGCATCGAAAAAATGAGCGAAGTTTTAGGCACAAAAGAGCGTGGTAAAAAACTAGCCAGCTTTGTAACAAAAGCACTCGAAATTTCACAAAACGTAAACAAAACACTAACAAAAACAAACGCAACACAAAAGCGAATTTACCTCGCACAAGGCGAAGATGGCTTAAAAAGCGAGTGTGGCGGCACGCTTTTTGTGCTATTAAACGCCAAAAATG
This sequence comes from Campylobacter sp. UBA1713, assembly GCA_002317305.1. Classification (GTDB taxonomy): domain Bacteria; phylum Campylobacterota; class Campylobacteria; order Campylobacterales; family Campylobacteraceae; genus Campylobacter. The sequence continues at coordinate 25,728 of DCIZ01000123.1, read as the reverse complement.
CCGTAACGTGTAGCGCAGAAATGGCAAATTCACGCGTTCAGTTAAATTTTGAGAGGCTTTTGCTGGCGCAGCCTGACGCCATTTTTGTCCGCGAAATTCGCCTTTTTAACACCATAAAACAACAAAAAAAGTGGCAAACACTCCACGCCGTTCGCACAGGTAACGTCTTTTACGCGCCGTCAAGCCCGTCAAACTGGCTCATGCGACCGCCGAGCGTGCTACAAAGCGTGGGCGTAGTTTGGGCACTTAGCTCACTCTACCCAGAGCTGGTAAGCCCAGCAGTTTCAAAAGAATTTGCGTTTAGTTTTTACGCCGAATTTTTGCAGTCTCTAAACGAAGAGAGTTATCAAAGGCTTTTTAAATGAGGCTTTTGTTTTGTTCTTTTTTGATGCTAGTTGTTGTTTTTGTCTCATTAAACGTGGGTGCGGTGGAGCTAAATTTCTCCCAAATTTTGACACAAATTTTCACCATAAACGGCACAAATTCAAATTTATCACAAAACGAAATGCTTGCTACACTTGTCTTTACCGAACGCTTCTACCGCGTGGTCGCAGCACTCGTGGTAGGCGCAGCGCTTTCGCTTAGCGGAGCACTTTTTCAGGCAGTTTTAAGCAACCCGCTAACCAGTCCGTCCGTGTTGGGCGTAACGAGTGGCGCGGGCGTGGGCGCGGGCGTGGCGATGGTGCTAGGATTTGGCGTTTTTGCCACGAGTGTTTTTTGTTTTTTGGGTGGACTTTTGGCTTTTGGCGTGGCGTATGGTTTGGCGTTTTGCTTTGACCGTGCACGCTCGACGCTCATGCTCATTTTAGCTGGAATCATTACGGGCTCGGTTTTTGGTGCGGTTATGAGCGTCATAAAACTCCTCGCTGACCCCTACAACACGCTTCCATCCATCGTCTACTACCTCATGGGAAGTTTAGCGAATTTTGAGACAAACGTCCTTTTTTTTGCCACGCTTGTGTTGGCTTTTTGCGTGGTTTTTTTGTCTTTTTTTGCGCGAAGGCTCGACCTGCTAAATTTGGACGAACAAAGCGCGCTTTCGCTCGGGCTAAATGTGCGAATTTGGCGTTTTTACTTTGTGGTGCTCGCCTCTTTGCTAGCATCTGTGGCGGTGAGTTTAGCAGGCGTAATAGGCTGGGTCGGGCTGGTCGTGCCGCACATGGCGCGCTTTTTGGTGGGGGCAAAACACGCCCAAATGACGCTTTTTTGTGCGATTTTTGGCGGGACTTTTTTGCTTTTGTGCGACACTTTTGCTAGGAGTGTGGCAAACGTGGAAGTGCCTTTGGGCATCGCGACAGGCGTTTTTGGGATTCCAGCCTTTGTGGTGATTCTGCTAAAAAGGAGGCGACATGGTCGAGGTGAGTAGGCTTTGTGTCTTTGCAGGTCGCAAAAAACAGCTTTTGAAAGATGTGAGTTTTGGGCTAAAAAGCGGCGAAGTCATGGCGGTTTTGGGCAGAAATGGGAGTGGAAAAAGCACGCTTTTAAAGGCGCTTTTGGGCTTTTTGGAGTTTAGCGGAAGTGTAAAAGTGGGCGGAGTTGAGCTAACTAGACTAAATGTTCGTGAGCGAGCAAAACTCATGGCGTATGTGCCTGCGAGCGAAAGGGTAAATTTGCCTTTTACGCTTTTTGAGGTGGTGGAGATGGGCGGTTTTGCGGGCGGTTTGGGCGCAAACGAAGTGGCGAAAAAAACGCACGAAACGCTTGAAATGCTAGGGCTTTGGCGGCTTTGGCGTGAGCCTTTTGGGACGTTAAGCAGTGGCGAAAAACAGCTGGGGCTTTTTTGTCGAGCACTCGTGCAAAACACGCCGCTTTTGGTGCTAGACGAGCCTGTTAGTGCGTTAGACCTGTCGAATTCTTACGAGGTTTTGCGAGTGATGCGTGGACTAAAAAAGAGTGTCATTTTTACCACGCACAATCCAGAACACTGCTTTGTTTGCGACTGCCACCTTTTGTTAAAAGCGGGCGAAGTGCTGGCGGTGTGCGAAGGTGGCGCGCTGGATGTCGGGCTTTTGGGCGAGCTTTATGGGTGTGAAATTTTGCGAGGGGAGCTAAGCGATGGACGAGCTTTTTTTGCCCCCAAAATTTAGGTTTTTGGGCGTTTTTGCTTTTTTTGGTGGCGTGGTGGCGTTTGTCGTTTTTGTGGCGGTTTTGTCGTTTTTTGGTGCGAATTTTGTGCGTGAAAATGAGCGTGAAAAGATGCGTGAAGCGGTGGAGATGAATTTGCGTGTGGGTAGCTTGGTGGAGGTGGCTTTGGCAGAGAGTGTGGCGGAAAATTTGGAAAAAGTGGCAGATGTTTCTACAAAAACGGCAGAAAATTTGGCTGAAAAAGTGGCTGAGAGTGTGGCTGAAAAAGCGGACGAAAGTGCTGAAAAAACTGCGTTAAATGTGGTGGAAAATGTGGAAAATGTAGAAAATGTGGCTCAAACGCCTAAAATTTTGCCAAAAAATACGCCAAAAAATTTGCCAAAACGCTCACCAAAAAACCAGCCCAAACGCACCAAAACGACTGATAAAAGTTTGTCCACAAAACTCTCTTCAAATTCGGTAAATGCAAATTTAACATCTTCTTCACAAATGCCAGTGGGCAACAATATGTTCGTAAATGTAAAAAGTAGCGACATTTTTTACACAAAAGTCAGAGAAGCCATCTTAAAAGCGCACTTTGTGCCGAGCTCACTCGCAAAAAGTGGTAGCGTTTTTGTAGAATTTACGCTACTTTCTGACGGCTCTTTGCAAAGTGCGCGTGTTGTTTCGCCATCTCCTGAACTGGCAAGCCGTGCTACAAAAAGCAAACGAGCGGAGGATTACGCACTAAAAACTATCCAAAAAACAAAATTTCCACCACACAAATTTAACTCACGTCTGAAAGTGGAGCTGGTTTTTTAGATTCGGAATGCGGAGTGCGGAGTGTGGAGTGTGGA
>DCIZ01000123.1:12657-22749 GCA_002317305.1 Campylobacter sp. UBA1713 | reverse complement strand
GGAGTGTGGAGTGTGGAGTGTGGATGATGCGATTCTCTAGAATAGACAAACAAATTTACGAAAAAGCAAATTTTGACAAATTCTGTTTTCCGTTTTCCGCATTCCGTTTTCCGTTACCGCCGTCATTCTAAGGGAGGCAAAGCCGACCGAAGAATCCCCTGAAATTTGATATAGTAGAATCTACAAATTTACAAAAAAGCAAATTTGTAGATTCTACTCGCTCAAAAGGCAGGTGATTCTTCGGTCGGCTACGCCTCCCTCAGAATGACGGCGTTGGTTCGTAGATTCTCGAATTTTGATGATTCTATTCGCTCAAAAGACAGGGGATTCTTCGGTCGGCACAGCCAGCCTCAGAATGACGGCGGTTTATTGTAGATTTGCAAGATTCTTGAATTTATATTCTATGCTTTTCATTCTACAAATACATAACAGCGTAAAAAACGTTTTTTTTTTGCTTCTTATAATGCTATGACGCTTTGTATGTTTGTTTGCAAACAGTGGTTCTAGAGTATCTCTAAAAACTAGCCTTTGCGTTTTTTTTGTTTTTTAATGATATAGTGTGGTCGGTTTTTTGACTGCTCGTAAATTCTAGCAATATACTCGCCTTGAATTCCTTGAACGATCAGAATCAAACCGCCAAAAAAACTCATTAGACAAGAAAGAGAAGTCCAACCGCTTACTTGATTTCCAAAAATTATCCATTTTATCATCAAATAAAATCCGTAAAAACCGCCAAAAAACGCCGCACCAAACCCGAGCAAAAATGCAAGACGAAGTGGCGCAGCACTAAAACTCAAGATTCCTTCAACAGCGTATTTGAACAGGCTAGTAAAACTCCAGCTACTCGCCCCCGCTTCTCTTGCTTTATATTCATACTCTACCATCTCTTTTTTAAAACCTATCCACTCAAAAATATTTTTAGAAAAACGATGATACTCGTTGATGCTTAAAATAGAATTAATAACTTCGCGACTCATAAGACGATAATCACTCGTGCCACTCATAAGTTTTACGCCACTTATGAATTTGTTAAATTTGTAAAACATATTGCTAAAAAAGGCACGAATTTTACTCTCGCCTTCTCTGTTTACGCGTCTTGCAAACGCAACGTCAGCGCCATTTTTAAATTTTTCCCACATTTTTGGAATCAACTCAACTGGATGTTGCAAATCGGCATCAAGTAAAATAACCGCATCGCCTTTTGCATTTGTAAGACCAGCCAAAACGGCAGCCTCTTTGCCAAAATTTCTACTAAAAAACAGCGGTTTCACACGCTCATCTTGCTCCGCAAGTTCCAGTAAAACTTCCTCCGTGTTGTCTTTGCTGCCATCATCAACCAAGACAAATTCTATCTCTACATCTACGCCTCCCAACACACTAGATTCATACTTTTTTATCTTGTCGAACTGCTCCAAAACAGCTTCTTTAAATTTAACCAAATTCAACGCTTCATTGTAGCACGGTGCAATGATGCTAATCAACATGTTTTATCCTTTTTTTAAAATTATTTTAACGCATCGGTAAGTTTGTTTTTTGAGCCTACAAATACAATAACATCTTCGTATATAAAAAGCGAATTTGTCGCTGGCCACGCGTCAGCTTTTTGTAAAATATTTTTTGCTTTTAGTTTTTTGACAAAAAAGTTATTTTTATTTGGATTTGCGATTCTTTTTTTGATAAATTTTCTATGGTAAAAACTCTCCACGCTTTCAAACGGATTTCAGAATCTATCTAACAGGTTTGTCATCTCCCACCCTTTTTTGTTTGCATGTGTCGCTAGTCTAAATGCTTTGTTGTTTGGGACATTTCCAAAAGTAACAAGCGTGTATTTTTGGTTTGGTTTTAAATTTGGTTCAAGTCTAGTGATGATTCGGTTGAAAAGCATTTTGTCGGCTTCGAGCGCTAAATTCCAAACTTTTGTTGCTTCAAAAACGCCTATGGAGCTAAAAAATACCGCCACTATGCCACAAAGAAAGACCAAATTTGAGACGATGTTTTTTGTTAATATTAGGAGTGCTACAACACACAAAATTCTAAAAAACAAAAGTCCACCTATGTCAATTCTCGGCGATAAGCCGAGGTTGTATTGTGCTGTTAGGTAGATAAATTTGGTTGTTAAAAGTGTGATGAACAGCAAAAAAATGGAGATAAATTTCCTTTTTTGCAAAAGAATAAACACAGTAGCGCAAAAACAAAACGCAAAAAAGCAAGTTGCAAAATTTGACATAAAGGCAAAATTATATGAAAAAATTTGCTCAAAAGACTCTTTTATGATTGTTATAAATTTACTTAAAAGTCCTTCAAATGAGACAAATTCGTTGTTGTAAGAAGTGGCGTAAAAGCCAAAATATTTTAAAATTTGTCTCACAAAAAGAAATGAAATAAAACCAAAACCGACTGCTAAAAAGGCAAATTTAAATTTAGTTAAAATCTCTTTAAGTGAATTTGGTTGTAAACTCGACACAAACAGAGCGCCACACAATGCCATCAAGGGAACAGTGGCAAGCGACTGATGAACGCTCATCATAAAGTGAATCAAAACACTGCCTATGATGCTTTTTAGGATTGAGCCATTTTTGTTTAGCAGAATCGCTAGCACGCCACACATGATGGCTATAAAAAAGCTCGGAATTTCATGCATGTAGAAGAATCTCGACAAAGGAAAAGGGTTGCAAAAAAACAGAAGTCCAGTTATAGAGTAAGCCCAAATTTTTTCTGGAATTTGCCACAATTTGCATAGAAAAATGGCACAAAGCGACATTGCCAAAATGCTTACAACGGTGGAGAAAATGGGTAAAACAGCGCCGTTTGTAAAGAGGTCGTTAAAAGCGTAAGTGCCGTAGCGTCCGACTTTTGCAATGTATTTTGAGTAGTTTAAACCATCTCCTGTTAGCGAACCGCTAATGAGAAAATCCCAGTCATGATTCCCCCACAAAAACGAGACGGTCAGGTAGCCAAAAACCACATTTAAGACCGCAAAGATGATCCAAAAGCTGTGGCGATAGACTTTGTCGATGTTTTTGTAGTTTGTCCACAAGTGAGTTGCGAGGTCGGTGGCGTTAAATTTGCTTTTTGATAGTTTTTGTGAAATTTCGAATTTTATCCACACAAAAGGCACGCTAAAGATGAGGACGATAGCGAGCATTAAATTTGTCCAGCGAAAAAGCTTTGAAAAGTAGAGTGGTTTTTTGACACTAAATTCTATTTTTATGGTTTGTGGCGTGGCGTTTGTTGTTTTTTGTGTAGTCGTTTGTGTTGTTTGTGTTGTTTCTGTTGTTTGTGTAGAATTTTGTTGCAACTTTGGCAAAGAAAAGGTGAGTGCGTGCGTAAAAGGCTCGGCAAAACTTGTGCTTTTTGTGTAAAACAAAGGTGCGCCGTTGACTTTTAGATTCTTAAATTTACTCAAAGCCTCGACTCTTTTGCCGTCTACTTTTGTCTCTTCGCTGGCAAATTTTAGTGTGATAGTGGCGGTTTTTTGCTCGGGCGAAGTTTTTAGCAACGCTTTTGGTGTTACAACAAGTGTGTAGTTTTTGTAAAATATGGATTGTGAAAATGCGACTTTTATGCCATTTTTTATGCTAGCGATGCGTGTTTTTTCTGGGTTGTTTGTCGTGAAATTTACATCTGTTGAAAAGATTTCAACTTTTGCGTAGTTTTGCTCTAGTGTCGCAAATGCAGAATCTCGTAAAAAGAATTTTTGTAAATTCGGCGTCAAAGCCGTAATGACAATAAGTGCGATAAGTATGTAAAAAGATATGAGAAGTGGTTTAGCGAGGGCTAATCTCTCTCTCTCGTGGCTGGATTTTCATGAAAAATTTCCTAAATAATAAAATGGAGGAGATTTTACTAAAACCATACTTAAAAAAGCTTGAATTTTTCATACGTGCTTGTTTGGCTTATGCTATACATCATTCGTGAGATTCTTCGGTCGCTTTGCAACGTTTGCGAATAATGGCGGTAACGGAAAACGGAAAACAGAATTTGTGAAAATTTGCTTTTGGCTAAATTTGACTAAATTCCGCATTCCGAACGCATTCCGCACTCCGCAAATTTACACATTAAACCTAAAATGCATCACGTCGCCGTCAGCCACCACGTAGTCCTTGCCTTCTAGTCGCATCTTGCCACTCTCTTTTGCCTTTGCCTCGCCGCCACACGCCACAAAATCTTCATAGGCGATCACTTCAGCGCGAATGAAGCCCTTTTCAAAGTCATTGTGAATCACGCTTGCTGCTTTTGGTGCTTTCCAGCCGCGTTTTATAGTCCATGAGCGCACCTCAACCACGCCAGCGGTAAAGTAGCTTATGAGATTCAGTTTTGCAAAACTCGTGCGAATGATCTTTTCCAGTCCGCTCTCATCTGCGCCTAGCTCGCCCAAAAACTCTGCCGCTTCATCTTCGCTCATGCCTATGAGATCTTCTTCTACTTTTGCGCAAAGTTTTATGACTTCGTGTCCGCTTTTTGCCGCAAATTCACGCACTTTTTTTACAAATTCGTTGTCTTCGCCAAGCGCGTTTTCGTCCACGTTTGCGCCGTAAATGACCTCTTTTGCACTCAAAAGCCGAAGCTCTTTGTTTAACAAAGCAAAAATTTCACTCTCTTTTTCGTCCAAACTGCCCGCAAAACTAGCCGCACTTTTGCCATCGTTTAGCCACTCAGAAAGCGCTGTTAGCACCGCCAAATTCTCTTTTGCCCCTTTTACGTTTGCTTTTGCCTCTTTTGCCAGCCTCTCGCTCTTTTTTGCCACTTGCTCTATGTCAGCTAGTATGAGCTCTGTCTCTATGATCTCTATGTCGCGGACGGGGTCGATGCCGCCTTCGACGTGCGTAATGTTTCCGTCCTCAAAACAACGAACAATGTGCAAAACCACCTCGCACTCGCGAATGTTTGCTAAAAATTTGTTACCCAGCCCTTCGCCTTTGCTAGCGCCCTTTACTAGCCCAGCGATGTCTGTAAATTCTATCTGCGAGCAAACGATGCGGTTTGGCTGCACGATGCGCGCAAGCTCTGAAAGCCTTTTGTCTGGTACTTCGACGATGGCTTTGTTTGGCTCTATGGTGCAAAAAGGGTAGTTTGCCGCTTGTGCGTTTGCCGCTTTTGTGAGTGCGTTAAAAGTTGTAGACTTGCCGACATTTGGCAAACCTACGATTCCTACTGTTAGTCCCATTTGTGTCCTTTACATTTTACTTTTTCATGTGCTCCAAGCCTACTTTCATGAGGTAGTAGAGGCAGCCCAGCACGCCAGCACCAGTTGCGCCCGCATCGTAAATTCCCCACGCTTTTTCGACGTAAGCCGGTCCTGCTATGTCGAGGTGAAGCCACTTATCTTTAAATTCAGGGCGAATGAATTTGTCTAAAAAAAGCCCCGCTGTGAGCGCACCGCCGTAGCGTGAGCTAGCGCAGTTGCTGACGTCAGCCACCTGACTTTTTATGAGCTCTCCTAAGTGTTCGTTAAATTCTAGCACTGTGTAGAGTTCGCCGCTTTTTGAGGTGGCTTTTTTAAATTTGGCTTTTAGATCTTCGTTCCAGCCCATGATAGCACTGGTGTATTCGCCCAGTCCCACCACACAAGCACCCGTCAAAGTCGCCATGTCTACTAACAAGTCTGGTTTTAGGTCTTGTGCGTAGTCGAGGCAGTCAGCTAGCACGAGGCGACCTTCAGCGTCTGTGTTTCTCACTTCGATGGTTACGCCACTTCGGCTAACTAGCACGTCGTCTGGTTTGTAGGCGTTGCCGCCTATCATGTTTTCAGCACAGCCCAAAATGGCATGCACTTCAAAAGGTGTCTCGTCGCCTAGCTCGCTTACGGCTTTTATGATGGCAAGTGCAGCTGCTGCGCCACTTTTGTCCGCTTTCATCGTTACCATGTAGTCGCTCGGTTTTAGGCTAAGTCCGCCGCTGTCGTAGCAAAGCCCTTTTCCGACAAAGACTATTTTCTGTGCGGCATTTGCGGGTTTGTAAGTGAGGTGAATGAGGCGTGGGGCGTGGGTGCTAGCGCGAGCGACCGCCAAAAAGGCTTCCATTTTTTCTGCTTTTAGCTTCGCTTCGTCCCACACTTCGCAGGTGATCTTGCCGTTAGATTCGGTGGCGACTTTTTGTGCTACTTCGGCAAATTTCTCTGGCGTAAAAATTTGTGGAATTTCGTTTACTATGTCTCTGGCGAAGTTTGCAGCGTTTGCAGCGACCGAGCCTTTTAGGTAGCCAAGCCCTTGTTTAAACTCATAGTCAGCGAGGCAGTCGATGTCGTCAAGTGGCAAAAACTCCTCACGCGCTACGACGATCTTTTCTAGCGTAAAAGGCTTTTTGTCGCTTTTGTATTTGTCAAATTTGTAAAGCCCGAGAATCGCGCCTTCGTAGATGTTTGCAAAAAAGCTCTTTACGCATTTGTAGTTGTAGCTTCGCATCTTTACGCTTTTTATGTTCCATGAGCGCATTGCACGTAACCCTTTTGCAACGCCGTTTCGAATTTCGTTGTTGTAGAGGTCTTTTACGCCGACAAATACACGCCTGCTCTCTGGCAATGCTAGCACGCCCGTGCCATCGTAGCCACAAAAGCCAAAGTCAACATCTGTAAATTTGCTTAGGTCTTTGTTTAAGACTAGTTCTAGCTGTGCGTCTGCTTGTGCCTCTTTAAATGCACCGTCAAAAAATTCTATCTTCATTTTTTGTCCTTTTTTTTAAATTTTGTTTTTATGTGGTTTGTTTTCAAAGTTCGGAGTGCGTAAATTTGCGATTCTATAAAATAGAGAAGCAAATTTATGAAAAAGCGAATTTTTACAAATTCTGTTTTCTGTTTTTCTGTTTTCCGCATTCCGTATGTAAAAAAGCTAACGCTTTTTTGTTTAGCCTCCGCCACCACAATTTTTTCGCTAAAGCTCAAAAATTGTGTCGGCGGAGGCTGGGGGACGGGGGCTTTCGCCCCTGCGACCCCTTTTTTGGAGTGCGGAGTGCGTAAATTTGCGATTCTATAAAATAGAGAAGCAAATTTATGAAAAAGCGGAATTTGTCAAAATTCGCTTTTTTGTGAATTTGTCTTTTTTTTATATTAAAAATTCAGCGAATTAGCTCCATCGGGTCAATGTGCACATTTTTTTGCGTAACCTCAAAGGTCAAATCCTGCTTCACGCGTCCTATCACCACGCCTTTTTGCACACTCTCGCCCACTTGTGCTGCGGGTGCTATTTGGTCTAAGTGTGCGTAAATGGTGTGAATGTCATTTGCGTGTTCAACGATGACAACCTTGCCTAAAATCCCCATGTCTTTTGCGAAAACCACCTTGCCGTCTAGCACGCTTCGCACTTTTGCATCGCTTGTCCGTGAGCGCAAAATGACAGATTCGTTAAAGACGGGAATTTTGTAAACAGGATCTACAAAGTCGCCAAATTTCTGCCTCAAAGTGTAGCTTACAAGCGGCGAAATGGTCTTTGCGCCCGTATATTTGCGGACTTTTGTCTTTTGGTAACTTGAGCCTATTTTGCGAATTTCGCCACTGGTTTCAGCGCGTTTTACCTCCTCTTCGCGTTTTTTTGCCATCTCTGCTGCTCGTTTGCGCTCCTCTTCGTTTTTACGCAAGATGCTAAGCTCCTCGAGCGCCTTTGCCAGCTGGTTTTGCCTCACTTGCACCGCCAAAAGCTCTTTTGAGTAGATGCCTTTGTGTTTTTGCAAAAGCGCAAGGTCGCGGTTTTGTTGTTCACGCAAACTCTCCAAACGCTTTTGTGTCTCTTTTAGCTCCGCCATCTTTTCGTTTACATTTCGAATTTTTGCGTTTCGTTTTTTTATCTCGGCGTTGCCTTTTTCAAAATCGCTCACAAGCGAATTTAGCTCGTTTTTTATGACGCCGTGAAGGTTTTCTAAGATAACTTCGCTCATCACGCCCTCTGAGCCGTCCGGCTTTACCACGAGGTCAAAGGCAAATTCTTGTCCTATGATTCTAACAAGCGTCTGTTTTGTCTGCTCTTGTTTTTCAGCGAGGTCTCTGTTTTGGGCTTCTAGTCCAGCCACTTCGTCATTCATGCTCTTAAACTGCGCATCTAAGTCGGCGACTGTTTTGGTTAGCTCGTTTATCTGCGACTTAGTAACCTTTGCCGCCTCTTGTGCTTTTAGAATCTCATCTGCGAGTGAGCGAAGTTTGTCGTTGATTCCGCCCTCTATGACCTTTGCTGCCTCTAGCGAGCCCTGTGAATCTAAGATGCGTTGGTTTAAATTTGCTTTTGCACCAAAACACTCGTCAAAAAACAACACAAAAACCAAAAACGCAAAAAGCCTTTTTACTAAATTTCTTGTCATTTACGCACCTTTGCTGTTGTAACGATGACGGCAAAAAAACACGTGCCGATGGCTAGGAAAAAAAGCGGCACGAAATCTTTTAGCCGAAAGAGTTTTTCGGCGGTGAAACCAAGCGAAGTTATGACATCAGTTACCGCCATGCTTTGTAGCCCAAAAAGATAGACGACCAGCACGAAAATGGTGCTAACAAAGCTGTCAAAGATGGCACAGACGTAGAGACCGCCCGCGCGGTAGAGGTAGCTAGCACCGAAGAATCGCATCACTTCAAGGCGGTTTTGTTGTTCGTAGATCCAAATTCGAATTTGACTAAAAATGACCATGAAAACTATTAGACCGACCAAAATGACAAAGGCGTCAAAGAGATATATGAGGACTTGCAAGATCCTGTAAACTTTGTCATGCGTCTTTGTAAACGTCTCCACGCGTGAGATATTTTTGTTTTTTAGTAGCTCTGTGCTTATCTGGTTCATCACCTGTGGGCTCGGGAAAAAATTTAGTTTTACCGAGTAGAAAAACGGCAACGACTTTAAAAGTGCGTTGTAGTTAGTAGATGTTAGTTCGCTTTTTAGGCGACTGGCTACACTGGTGGTGTCAAGTAGCGAAAGCGAGGCAAAGCCGACTATCTTTGGGCGGAGCTCTTCTTCGCTTAGTCGCTCTTTGCTAACGACTATGATGTTGTAGTCTTGACTCATGTTTTTTTCATAATTTTTTACGATTCTGTTTGTAATGACGCTAAATTCTACACAAAACAAAATGATAAACAGCGGAACGATCATCGCCAAACGCTTTCTTAAACCTCGCATCTTTGCCTCCTAGCCTTTTTGGATCACGGCGCCGTCTTCGAGCGTGAGGCTTCGTGTCGTGAGATTCTTTAAGGTCGGAATGTTGTTTGTGGCTACTACGATGGTCGCACCAAATGAGCGAGATGCCGCCTCTAGTAGCATCCAAACGATCTCTGCTGAGTAGTCGTCCAAAAACGAAGTAGGCTCGTCTAGTAGCACAAGCTCTGGCGAAGCGACAAGCGCACGAATGATGGCGACACGTTTTTTCTCGCCACCGCTTAGCTCATGTGGGTAGAAATTTGCCTTTGGCAAAAGATCTACATATTTTAGTAGCCTTAAAGCTGCTCGCTGACAAAAGGCGGGCGAGCGTCCCGCTATCATGAGCGGTAAAGAGACGTTTTTTTCTACCGTCCAGTCTGCTATGAGCTTAAAGTCCTCAAAAGCTATGCCCATTCTACGCCTAAGCGCACAAAGCTTGCCACTGCCGATGCCGTTTAGCTGTGTGTCAAAGAGCTTTAAGCTGCCGCCGTCTGGTTTTAAGTCGCCGTAAAACGACCTAAGGAGTGCACTTTTGCCACCACCACTTTTTGCACTCAAAAACAAAATGTCCTTTCGTAAAATTTCAAAATTCGCCCCTTTTACAACGCCGTTTATAGTCAAATTCCTAGCCTCGATCACCTTCATCACAAACTCCTAAACCAAAAGATTCATAAGATATCAAATTTTAACTAATAAACAAATAAATCTGAAAAACTTGCGGAGTGCGTTCGGAAAACGGAAAACGGAATGCGGATGACGCGATTCTCGTGAATCGATAAATCACGCCGTCATTCTGAGGGAGGCAAAGCCGACCGAAGAATCCCCTGAAATTTGACGGAGTAGAATCGTCAAATTCAAGAAAAGCGAATTTTTACAAATTCCGTTTTCCGTTTTCCGTTTTCCGCATTCCGAACGGGGTCGCAGGGGCGAAAACCCCCGTCCCCATCCTCGCCACCATTTTCTTTGAGATTTATCGAAAAGAAAA
>DCIZ01000123.1:12396-12538 GCA_002317305.1 Campylobacter sp. UBA1713 | reverse complement strand
CGGGGGCTAGCGCCCCTGCGACCCCTTTCGTAATGCCGTAATGCGGATTCTGCGATTAATGACGGCGTGGTTTGAATTTGTCGAAAGTTTGACAAATTTACGCCCTCGACATGCAGGGGATTCTTCGCTAGTGCTCAAAATT
>DCIZ01000123.1:12222-12374 GCA_002317305.1 Campylobacter sp. UBA1713 | reverse complement strand
AAAATTACGGCGTTGCGCAAATTTTTTGCATTTAACAAATTTTTCGCTATAATGCCACCTTTCAGCGCAGTTCTACTTCTGATATCCTGCGCGTGAGGACACTTCTAAAAATCACTTAAACGAAAGTTAGTGGCTCACTTTCGAGCCTGTTT
>DCIZ01000123.1:2327-12208 GCA_002317305.1 Campylobacter sp. UBA1713 | reverse complement strand
GCTTTTTTGCCTTAAAACTCGTTACATAGCCTGCTATGCTCCTCGTTTTAAAACAAAAAAATCGCTAAAAACATTTCTCGAAATTGAGCCAAACTGCTTTTCAGAAGTGTCCTAACAAATCAAAACCAAAGGAAAAACCATGTCAAATTTAAAACGAGCGTATTTTGACACGCTTGCACTCTTTCGTGCCATTCCCAGCCTCTTTTTTACCTCACTCGTCCTAAGCGTCGTCCTTATGAATTTGCTCGCAAACAAAGAGCTAGTAAACATGCGTTTTTTAGCGCTTGACTGCGGAACGCTACTTAGCTGGATTAGCTTTTTGTGTATGGATGTCATTTGCAAACATTTTGGCACAAAAGCCGCCTACAAAGTGGCAGTCGTTACCGTGCTTTTTAACCTCATTTCGTGCGGTTTTTTTGCACTAGCCGCTGTAATGCCGGGCAACTGGGGCGAGTTTTACACCACACAAAATCCACAAACAAACGCCGCACTAAACGCCACTTTTGGCGGGTCGTGGTATGTGCTTTTTGGTAGCACGGTGGCGATGAGTGTGGCTTTTTTCACAAACGCCTTTTTAAACGGACAGATAGGCAAGCGACTTTTGAGAGACGACTTTGCTAGCTTTGCCACTCGCTCGCTCGTTTCGACAGCTTTGGCGCAGTTTTTGGACAACCTTCTCTTTGCTTTGCTCGTCTCTTACCGCCTCTTTGGCTGGGAGCTTTCACAAGTCTTTGTCTGTGCGCTGACGACAATGGCGTTTGAGCTAGCGTGTGCGGCGCTTTTTACGCCTTTTGGTTACGCCATCGTAAAGTCGTGGAGGCGTAACGGCGTTGGAGTATTTTAAGCAAAATTCGCTAAAATGTAAATTTTTTGAAAAAGGCTAAAAAATATGAGAAGATGCATATATCCGGGCACGTTTGACCCCATGACAAATGGACATTTAGACATCGTAAAGCGTGCTTTAAAGGTTTTTGACGAAGTTGTGGTCGCCATAGCTGCCAACGAGGCAAAAAAGCCACTCTTTTCGCTAGAACGAAGGCTAGAACTCACGCGGCTTTGTGTGGGCGAGTTTGGCGGGCGTGTGAGCGTGCGAACTTTTGACAACTTGCTTGTGGATTTTGCGCGCCAAAATGGCGTAAATGTGGTCGTGCGTGGGCTTCGGGCGGTGAGCGACTTTGAGTATGAGCTGCAGATGGGTTATGTAAATGAGAGTTTGAGTGAAGATTTTGAAAGTGTATATTTTGTCTCAAATTTAAAACATTCGTTTATATCTAGCTCCATCGTTAGAACACTTTTGTCTCACGGTGGCGACATATCTAAATTTGTCCCAGAGGCTATTTTACACGAAGTAAAGCGAGGTTTTGAGAGATGATTTTTTACCTTGAAGGCGTTGATGGCGTGGGAAAAAGCACGCAAATGAAGGCGTTAATGCGTGAGTTTAAAGATGCGGTTTTTACAAAAGAGCCGGGCGCTACGGAGTTGGGCGCGGAGATTCGCCGTTTGGTTTTGGCGGGTTTGGCTAGTAGCAAACGAGCCGAAGCGCTCATGTTTTTAGCCGACAGAGCGGAGCACTACGAGCAGGTTTTGCGTTTTGGTGTGGCGTGTGGCGAAGGTGGCGAGAGGCTGGTTTTTAGCGACAGAGGTTTTGTGAGTGGCGTGGCGTATGCTTTGGCAAATGGCGGCGAGATGTGTGAGCTTTTGGCGCTAAATTCCTTTGCGCTTGGCGGGTCGCTTTTTGAGGCTGGTAAATTTGAAAA
Source organism: Campylobacter sp. UBA1713 (assembly GCA_002317305.1). Taxonomy (GTDB): domain Bacteria; phylum Campylobacterota; class Campylobacteria; order Campylobacterales; family Campylobacteraceae; genus Campylobacter. The sequence goes on along the minus strand of DCIZ01000123.1, from coordinate 10,451 downwards.
TGTGCGATTTGTCTGCTTTGAGGCGAGTGAGGAGCTTTTAAGGGCGCGTTTGGGCGAGCGTTTTGGCGGTGGTGCTGGTGGTGGTGCTGGCGGTGGTGCTGGCGGTGGTGCTGGTGGTGGTGCTGGTGGTGGTGCGCCCGATGCCATCGAAAAGCGAGGCGTGGGCTACTTGCTAGAGGTCCAAAGTCGCATCAAAGAGACGCTTAAAACGCTGGGTAAATTTGAGTGTGAAACGCTTGTGGTGGATGCTAGCTTGCCAGAGGTTGAGGTTACGAGACAGATAGTCGAATTTGTGAAAAATGAGAGAGGTTAAATTCACGAAAAAGCGAATTTACAAAATTCCGTTTTCCGTTTTCTGCTTTCCGCACTCCGAACTGGGGTCGCAGGGGCGAAAGCCCCCGTCGCCCGTCCCGCCACCGCTTACCTTTGAGCTTTAGTGAAAAGGTAAGCGGTGGCGGGACTACAAAAAAAGCGTTAGCTTTTTTAAATGTTTTTTAGTCCCGCCGTTGTTTTCTTTTCGCTTTCGTCTCAAAGAAAACAACGGCGGGACGGGCGGGCGGGGGCTACGCCCCTGCGACCCCTTTCGGAATGCGGAAAACAGAGAACAGAATTTGTCAAAATTTGCTTTTTAGCGAATTTGTAGATTCTACTCCCTCGCCATGCAGGGGATTCTTCGCTTTGCTAACGCTCGCTCAGAATGACGACTTCGCACCACTTCAGAGCAACGGTGTTATTTTACAAAAACGCAAAATTTCAAATTTAAACAGAAAAAACAAGGAGAGATGAATGGATTTAGTTCGTTGGACTTTTGACGAGATAAACAAAGACAGAGAGCGTTTTGCGTGGCTTGAGCCAAAACGTGTAGAGTGGTCGCTTTTGCTTGCGGTCAAGCTTCGAAATTTGCTTGACGGCGTCTCATTTTTGTTTTTTACCGACAGCGACCGCGAGTGGTTTGGCGAGTATTTGCTAAAAAAGATAAACCCACGCAACAACCACCGCCCGATTCTCCCATTTTTCAACATTCGCACACTCTACCCACGAGTGGACGAGATCACGAGCATGGAAGATTTTGCCCTTGTTGATGACCTCCTTTCACTCTCTTTCCCAAACGGATTCGTCTACTTTTACGTGGGAAAGCCCGCTGGACGTTTCGTTCAGTTTGTTCGTAGCCACGACAACAGCTACCTTTGGCTACTAGACGAAGTGGACGAAAACGGCTTTACGTTAAGCAGCACGGACGAGTGGCTAGATGTAAAACTTCTCTCGCTTTTCTCCATTTTCGACAAAAGCATAAACGCCGCGCTTTTCGGGAAGCTAGACATATGAGCAAGATCATCATCACAAACGACTTTATTTCGGTTTTTGAGGAGCTCACCAGCGAGCTAGGTGCGGCAAATGTGCGGCTTTTTGGTGCGGAGCGTTTTGGGCTAGACGAGGCAAAAGCGGCGGTAAATGAAGCCTACATAGCAGAAAATTCGCTAAAAACCATCGTTTTACACGGCGAATTTTATGGCATCGAGGCGCAAAATGCTTTGCTTAAAATTTTAGAAGAGCCACCTCGAAACATAGATTTTGTAGTGGTGGCAAATTCAAAAAGTGCGCTTTTGGCTACGATTCACTCACGTTTGAGTTGCGAAATTCGCCGTTTTAAAAAGGAGCGTTCGGAGCTTTGGACGCTGGAATTTGCTACGCTTGACTTAAAAGGCGTGGTCGAATTTGTGCGAAAATTTGAAAAAAAAGAGGAAATCACAAAAGGGCAACTTTTGAATTTGCTAAAAACCATCGTTGAGGAGGCGTTGGCGAGTGGTATTTTTTCGTTTTGCGAGAGCGACTACTTCTACTTTGCTAAACTCAACAAACTTTGTGCGAACAATGTCCGACCGACTGCCATCTTGACACCACTACTTTTACTACTTTTGAGGAGAAAAAATGAACTTTTTTAAGCTAAATACGCAGACAGATTTTGAGGCACTTTGCGCGCTTGTGGGCGTGAGCGAAAAGGGGGCGGCGATTCTACAAAAAAAAGCAAATTTGCACTTTTTTTTCGCTCGGGATTTGCGCGCGGTGGCGGTGAACATCTTAAAACAAGACGCGCTTAGTGTGGGGGCGGACGTGGCGTGTGGCAAAGATGCTGTTTTTGGCGGCGAAAAGCGACATGACGTGCTCATTTTTGGCACTCAAAAGCAGCTTTTGCAGCTGGCTTGTAAGGAGAAAATGCAAGACTTTGGTTTGGCTAGTTTGGGGCGAGAGATGGAGGCGTTTTTGGGCGAGGGCGGCGGTGAGGGCGGTGAAAAAAGTGGTGAAAATTTAGACAAATTCGAATTTTCTTTGGGCGAAGCGCCACTCATAATGGGCGTCATAAACCACACGCCAGATAGCTTTAACCCAGCGTCACGCACGCCGCTTGGCGAGGTGGCAAAAAGAGCGGCAAAGATGATAGAGCAGGGGGCTAGCTACATAGACATTGGGGCGGTGAGTTCGCGACCAGGCAGCGTTTACATGGGTGGCGAAGCGGAGTGGGAGCTGGTGCGACCTTTGGTGAGTGAGCTTCGTGCGAGTGGGCTGCTAGGTGAGGCGAAATTTAGCCTCGATAGCTTTGATGCGCGTTGTTTGTCGCATGCTTTGGAGGCGGGGTTTGTGATGGTAAATGACATAACAGCAGATGTGCGTTTGATGGAGCTAGCGCGTGAATTTGACGCGGAGTATTGTCTCATGGACGCGGGGCAGTTTGCGCGAGGTGGCACAAAAAACGGGGCGGACGTGGGGCGGTTTTTGGGTGGTGAAAGCGTGTGTGAAAGCGGCGAGAGTGGCGAAAGTGGCGAGGTAGCCAGCGACAACGCGCTTGAATTTGTGAGTGCGCTTTTTGCTGACAGGCTCTTTTTTGCTGAAAAAATAGGGCTGAAAAAGGTGGTTTTGGACGTGGGCATCGGCTTTGGCAAGACGCAAATGCAAAATTTGGCGCTTGTTAAACACCTTTCGCACTTTGGCAAATTTAAAAAGCCGCTTTTGGTGGGGGCAAGTCGCAAAAGTGTGGTGGATTTTTGTAGTAAAAGCAGCGTGGAGGAGCGGCTAGCAGGCTCGCTTTTTTTGCACCTAAAAGCAGTCGAAAACGGCGCACGCATCGTTCGAGTCCATGACGTTTTTGAGACAAAACAGACGCTTGACATGCTTAAAGCTTACAAAGGCGTTTTGTTTTAGGTGCGAAGTGCGTTCGGAATGCGGAGTGCGTTCGGAAAAACGGAAAACGTAAAACGGAGTGCGTTCAGAATGCGGAGTGCGGGAATTTGCGATTCTCGAAAGAGCACAAACCAAACGCCGTCATTCTGAGCGCAAGCGAAGAATCCCCCGCCTGGCAAGGGCGAAGAATCTACAAATTCACAAAAAAGCGAATTTTCGCAAATTCTGTTTTCTGTTTTCCGAATTCCGTTTTCCGATATGTAAAAAGCTATCGCTTTTTTGTAGTCCCTTGCCGTTTTTCTTTTCGCTTTCGTCTCAAAGAAAAATGGCGAGGGACGGTGGGGCGGGGGCTTCGCCCCTGCGACCCCTTGAGTCGCTTCGCTCAAAAATATGGCGAGGGACGGTGGGGCGGGGGCTTCGCCACAGCTGTCCCCGTTCGGAAAGCGGAAAGCGGAAAACAGCGTTTGTAAAAATTCGCCAAAACCAACAAACAAACAAACAAAAAAACCAAATTTAAAAAAAGAGAAAAAACATGAAAAGACTTCGTTCAGCCACACTAAACGACAAACTCCACATAGTCAGCATCGAGACTTCGTTTTTGCGTGCTTTGCCGCGTGTGGACATCATAGGGCTGCCGAGCGCCACCATAAAAGAGGCGGCGTTTCGCGTAAAGTCGGCTTTGCAAACCATAGAGGGCTACCAAAACCCGAGCATGCAAGTGCTCATTAGCCTAACGCCGAGCAACATAAAAAAAGACGGCTCACACTTTGACCTCGCCATTTCGTTGCTCATTTTGCTGCAACGTGAAGATTTTGACGAGGATTTTTTCGTTTTTGGAGAGCTTGGGCTGGACGGAAGTGTAAAAAAGACAAACGAACTCTTTTCGATTCTGCTTTTTTTGAGCACAAGTGTCAAAAGTGCAAAAGTTTTGCTCCCGCGTGAGATAGCACTTCAAGCGGCGATGATTCCAAATTTGGAAGTCTTTGCTGTGGGCACGCTTGACGAGGCGAGGCGATTTTTTACAGATGATGCATTTCGTGAGATGTGTCGTTTTTGTGCGGTGCATCCGCTTTTTAAAGATATGCTGGAGATTGGCGGGCGTAAATTTGTAAAAAACCTTGAATTTGGGTTGGATTTTTACGACATAAAAGGGCAGGAGCGTGCAAAACGTGCGTGTCTTATAGCAGCATCTGGCATGCACAACATCTTGCTCGAAGGGAGTCCGGGCTGCGGAAAGTCCATGAGCGCAAAGCGACTTCGCTACATCTTGCCGCCACAAAGTCTGGACGAGATTCTGCTCTCGGCGGCGTATCAGTCTTTAAACAACTCGCTGGACGACTTTAGTGCGCTTAGACCTTTTAGGAGTCCGCACCACACGAGCACGAGGAGTTCTATATTTGGCGGTGGAAGCACGAGTGCGAGGATAGGCGAAGTGGCGTTGGCAAACGGCGGGATTCTCTTTTTTGACGAATTTCCACACTTCCCAAAACAGATTCTGGAGAGTTTGCGTGAGCCTTTGGAGGACAATGAGATAAACATTTCGCGTGTAAATTCGAAAGTAACCTACAAAACCAAATTTCTTTTTTTGGCAGCGCAAAACCCGTGTCCGTGTGGAAATGCGTTTAGCAAAACGCTAGCGTGTAGGTGCTCACGTGTGCAGATAGACCGCTACAAAAACGCCATCTCCTCGCCTTTGCTTGACCGCATAGACCTATACTGTGCGATGGGCGAAGTGAGTAGCACTGATGCGCCAAGTGTAACGAGTGCGCAGATGTATGAGCGTGTTTTGGCGGCGTTTGCAGCACAAGTGGGGCGAGGGCAAAAGGAGCTAAACGGCAAGCTAGATGACGAGGGGGTGCGTGAATTTTGCGTGGTCGATGGTGAGACACAGGAGGTGGTAAAGCGCGCGGTGGCGAGGTTTAACCTCTCTCAACGTGCCATAAACAAGACTTTAAAGGTGGCGCGCACATGTGCGGATTTGGCTGGCGTGGAGGAGATTCGCAAAGAGGACGTGGTGGAGGCTTTAAGCTTTCGTGTTAGCGGCGGGGAGTAGACTAGTGCGTGAAAAGTGTGGCGAGTGGCGTAAAGGTCGAATCTAAAAAAAATCGGCTTAACTAAATTTAAACTATTTGTTGTATAATGGCACAAATTTAAATTTTCGGAGGTTTCAGATGAAAGAGTGGATAATTTCTAACAACATAAGGGCATCTCTAAAAAACCATTTAAGTAAATTTGGTGGCTTGCTTTTTCGTTTGTGTTTCACAGAAGCTTCGCTTTGCATATTTTTACCTTAAAATTCGTCANNTTAAGAAAAAAATCTCCTAAAAACACTCCGAAAAATCAAGCCAAACTGGTTTTTAGAGATGCCCTTTAAAAAACATCTCTTTTATTTTTTGGCTTATTTTTGGCTTATTTTTGGTGAATCATCTCTTCGTAAATTTCTTTTGCGTTTTTGCCTGTTAGTTTGGCGATGAGTTTTGCTTTTGTTTTTGGTGGGATTTCTAAATTTAAAATGTCGTCAAGTGTAATGGGCTTGCCACCATTTGCGTTTGAGCCAAAACCGCCAAAACCGCCAAAACTACCAAAACTCAAATTTGCATCGCCAGAATTTTCGCCCACGCCGCCAACGCCCGCCACATCGCCAGCACTCACGCCCGCCACGTCCGAAACATCAGCCACGCCGCCAGCACTCACGCCACCCACGCTACCAAAACCAACGCCGTCAAAAACCGCCACCCACTCGCCGTTTAAATTTGCCTCTTTCAAAGCCACCAAAACCTCACCCGCTGTGCCAAAAAATTTTCTCTCGAATTTTTTTGTCGCCTCTTTTATGAGAAAAGTCGCCCGCTTTGCATCTAGCCTCGCCACCTCTTCTACCAAAGAGACGATTCTTTTTGGCGACTCGTAGAGAACGACAGGCACACAGCTAGAGAGTGCGGCGTAAATTTGCGCCTTTCGCTCGCTGCCAGTGTTGTTTAAAAAGCCCAAAAATGCAAACTCTTTTTTCACGATTCCACTCGCTGCTACCGCCAGCAAAAGTGCGTTTGCGCCGCTTAAAACCTCGTAGTCGTAGCCCTTTTCTTGTGCTAGCCGGACAAGTTCAGCACCAGGGTCGCTGATGCACGGCATGCCAGCGTCGCTTACATATACACAGCACTTTTCAGCCAACAAAGAGAGGTCAAAACGCGAGCAAAATTCGCCGAAGCGATGGGAATTTAGTGTAAAAAAAAGCGAAGGTTTTATGTTTAGGTTAAATTTGGCGTTTAAAAGTCGAAAGAGAGTTTTACTCACTCTAGTATCTTCACAAATGACGACATCGCAAAGTTGCAAGACGTCCAGGCATCTCTTTGAGATATCGTCAAGGTTACCGATGGGAGTAGGTAAAAAGTAAAGCACGTAAGCTACCCAAATTTTAGTTAAGACCGTATTTTTTCTTAAATTTATCTACGCGTCCAGCAGTGTCTACGATCTTTTCGCTACCTGTGAAAAACGGGTGGCAAGCGTTGCAAATGTCTACACGAATTTCACTCTTGTTTGAACGTGTCTTAAATGCATTGCCACACGCACAACTAACCGTGCACTCAACATACTCTGGATGTATATCTTTTTTCATCTTTTGTCCTTTGAAAGAATTTTTAACGTTAAAAAGTCGCCATTTTACCTAAATATGCTTAAATAAATTTAAATTTCACCAAATTTAGCCCTGTTTACTTCTCTCATAAAAGTGCATAGTCGCGTCCACAAAGCCGTCTAGGTTGCCACAGTCAAACCGCCTGCCTTTAAATTTGTAAGCCAAAACCATTCCCTGTTTTGCCTGCTCCATGAGCGCATCGGTTATCTGAATTTCGCCATTTTTGCCCGGTTTTGTTTGGCTAAGAATTTTAAAAATGTCAGACGTGAGAATGTAACGACCGATGATGGCGAGGTTTGTCGGTGCTTCTTCTGGAGTCGGCTTTTCTATCATGTTTGAAACCATCAAAAGATCGTCCTCTATAAATTTGCCATCTACCACGCCGTAGCTGCTTATGTTTTCCTTTGGCACTTCCATCACCGCCACCACGCTACAACGATACTTTTTGTATATCTCTACCATCTGTTTTAGCACGCCGTCGCCGCTGTCATTTACGCACAAGTCGTCAGCGAGAATCACCCCAAACGCCTCTTCGGTTACTAGCGTGCGTCCCGTGTAGATGGCGTCTCCTAGCCCTTTCATGCTCATTTGTCTCGTAAAAGAAAAACGGCACTCGTTCATGAGCGAGCGAATTTCGTCTAGCAAACACTCTTTACTCGAGCCCTTTATCTGGTGTTCTAGCTCATAGCTTACGTCAAAGTAGTCCTCCAAAGTCCGTTTGCCACGCCCCGTTACAAAAGCCATTCTGTTCATTCCCGCCTCTCGTGCTTCATCTACGCCGTAGTGAATGAGCGGTTTTGTGAGAATGGGAAGCATCTCTTTTGGTAGGCTCTTTGTGGCGGGCAAAAACCTCGTGCCATATCCTGCTGCTGGAAAAAGACAAGTTTTGATCATTTTTGTATCCTTTTTTTGAAAATAATGGACACCTCTAAAAATCAGTTTGGCTCAATTTTTAGAAATGTTTCTAGTGATTTTTTTGTTTTAAAACGAGGATAATACTAGCGTATTTGACGAGTTTTAAGGCAAAAAAGCACAGAAACAGGCTAAAAAGTGAGCCACTAACTTTTCGTTTAAGTGGTTTTTAGAGGTGTCCTATAATTCTAGCCAAATATATTTTAAATTTAGTTAAGATTTACTATTATATAAGAGATGTTTTTTATGTTGACACCAAAAATTTAATCAAAGCAAATTTTGGTAAAAAGCTAACGCTTTTTTGATTAGCCCCTGCGACCCCTTTTAGATTAGGGCATCTCTAAAAACCAGTTTGGCTTGATTTTTTGGAGTGTTTTTAGTAGATTTTTTTCTTAAAATGAGGA
>DCIZ01000123.1:213-2275 GCA_002317305.1 Campylobacter sp. UBA1713 | reverse complement strand
AGCGAAGCTTCTGTGAAAAACAAACAAAAAAGCAAGCCACCAAATTTACTTAAATGGTTTTTTAGAGGTGCCCTTATATTTTAGAGGAACACAAAATGAACACCATAAACAAATTTACATTTGCCGAGCAAGAGGTCAAAAAGTCAAAATTCATCGCCTACATCGTGCCATTTTTCGAATTTGACGAATTTTGCGAGCTGCTCCGAAACGATCACCCAAAAGCTGCGCACATAGTTTGGGCATACAGACACCTAAACGCCTACCAACAAGTGGTAGAAAATTCAAGCGATGACGGCGAGCCAAAAGGTAGCAGCGCCCCGCCCGTGCTAGATGCTTTAAGAGGCGCTAACCTCATAAACACCGCCGTCCTTGTTGTGCGGTATTTTGGTGGCACAAAGCTAGGCATCGGCGGGCTAGTTCGCGCATACTCAAGTAGCGCAAATTTAGCCATAAACGAAGCTGTCAAAAACGGCGACCTAGTCAAATTTGAGATTCGCGACATTTTTAAAGTGGCGGTAAATTTCTCTTTGCTTGGGCGTTTTGACCACTTTTTTTTGACCCGTCAGCTAAAAGCGACAAAAGAATTTGACGAGCACGGCGCACTCTTTTCGCTACTTTTGACCCAAAGCGAGCTAACGAGCGTGAGCGAATTTTTAGCTACGCTAAACGGCGGTTTTCGCCTGCTTGCGTTGCCGCTTTTTGCAAAAAATTTAGGGCATCTCTAAAAACCATTTAAATTAAAAGTTAACAGCTCGCTTTTTAGTCTGTTTCTGTGCTTTTTTGCCTTAAAACTCGTCAAATACTAGAGTATTCTCCTCGTTTTAAAACAAAAAATCGCTAGAAACATTTCTAAAAATCAAGCCGAAATGTTTTTTTAGAGATGCCCTTAAAGCAAAAAGTTAAATTTAAGAAAAATATGTTAGAATCTCAAATTAATTTTTAACAAAAGGTTATTTCAAAATGCGTGGTTACAAGGTTTTTAGCGGAACGGCAAACATAGAGTTTTCAAAATCTGTTGCAAAGTATCTAGGAATCCCGCTTAGCGAAGCGGAAGTCAAGCGTTTTAGCGATGGCGAGATAAACGTCCAGCTCGGCGAAAGCGTGCGTGGCAAAGACGTTTTCGTCATTCAGCCCACTTGCGCACCGACAAATGACAATCTCATGGAACTTCTCATCATGGCAGACACACTGAAACGAAGTAGCGCAAGCAACATTATAGCAGTCGTGCCATATTTTGGTTATGCTAGACAGGACAGAAAAGCAGCGCCAAGAGTGCCCATCACGGCAAAGCTAGTCGCCGACATGCTCCAAACGGCAGGCTTCTCCCGCGTCATTACAATGGATCTTCACGCAGGACAAATTCAAGGCTTTTTTAACATTCCAGTAGACAATCTTTACGGAACTCTCACTTTTATAGAACACGTCAAAAACCTCCACTTACAAAACCCAATAGTCGCCAGCCCGGACGTCGGTGGCGTGGCGCGCGCTAGAAGCGTAGCCAAAAAGCTAGACCTCGATCTCGTCATAGTAGACAAAAGACGCGAAAAGGCAAACGTGAGCGAGGTTATGAACATCATAGGCGATGTAAACGGCAAAGATGTCATTTTGGTAGATGACATGGTAGATACTGCTGGCACGCTTGTCAAAGCTGCCGAAGCGTTTAAAAAGAGTGGCGCGACAAGCGTTAGGGCGTTTTGCACGCATCCTGTTTTAAGCGGACCAGCATATGAGCGACTAAAAAGCGGCGCACTAGACGAGCTCATAGTTACAAACACCATTCCTTTGAAAGAGAAGTTGCCTTGCATAAAAGTTTTAAGCGTAGCTGAACTTTTCGGCGAAGTCATTAGACGAATTTACCACGACGAAAGCGTGTTTAGTTTGTTTAACTAAATACGGAGAACGGAGAACGGAGAACGGAGAACGGAGAACGATTTTGCGATTCGACAGAATCGACAAACTAACGCCGTCATTCTGAGGGAGGCGAAAGCCGACCGAAGAATCCCCGCCTGGCGAGCGAGTAGAATCTACAAATTTGCGAAAAGCGAATTTTGTAAAATTCCGT
>DCIZ01000123.1:0-144 GCA_002317305.1 Campylobacter sp. UBA1713 | reverse complement strand
CGCCGTCATTCGCAAGGGAGCGTTAGCGAAGCGAAGAATCCCCCGCCTTTTGAGCGAGTAGAATCTATAAATTCACGAAAAAGCGAATTTCACAAATTCCGTTTTCCGTTTTCCGCATTCTGCTTGCTGGCACCGCCGTCATTC
>DCIZ01000131.1 GCA_002317305.1 Campylobacter sp. UBA1713 | reverse complement strand
CTTCCGTTAAATGGTTTTTTAGAGGCGCCCTAATACTCACCAAAAATTCGGCGAATCTCTTTTATGTCGCTCGTTTTTGTAAGCGCAAGTGAGAGAAGGACACGGGCTTTTGAAAGCGTTAGGTTGTCGCTACTAGTAAAACCAAATTTAGAGTCGTCTACTTCGCCTCTGCTCGTTACTAACCCGCTGCCGACTCTGCTACCACGCACGACCACCACGCCACTTTTGACCGCGTTAGCGAGTGCTTCTAGCCCTTCTGTGCTTGTGTTTGCGTTGCCCACGCCGCCGTTTACGATGCCTTTTGCGCCGCTTTTTACACACCAATCTATCATTTTTGCGTCAAATCCCGCGTAGTTTAGGACGATGTCTACGCGTGGCAAAACGTCTAGCCCGCAAATGTCAAATTCGCTTTCAAATGTATGTCGGCGTAGAGATTTTGCGTAAAAACGCACATCGCCGTAGATGACACTGCCGAGCCGCACACACGAAGTAAAACTTTCCACGCTCGTGGTTTTGGTTTTTTTGGCTTCGCGTGCGGCGTGAATTTCGTCATTCATAACGACCAAAACGCCCATCTCTTGCGAATTTTTGTGTGCGGCGACACTAACGGCGTTGTAGAGATTCAGCGCGCCGTCAGCACTGAGTGAAGTGGCGTTTCGCATCGCGCCCACAAAGACGACTGGCTTTTTTGTCCTAACGACCAAATTTAAAAAATAGGCGCTCTCTTCTAGCGTGTCTGTGCCGTGCGTGATGACAACGCCGTCTATGTTTTCGTCTTTGGCGAGCGCGCTAACCCTTCGTGCGAGTGTTAGCCAGTGGGCGGGCGTCATGTTTTGCGAGCCGATGCTAAAAAGCTGCTCTGTGGTGAGTGTGGCAAGCGTTTCGAGTTCGGGAATGCTTTTTACGAGCTCTGCGGCGTTTAGCGTGGCTGCTGTGTAGCTTTGGTTGGCGGCGTTTATGCTACTTCCGGCTATGGTGCCGCCAGTGGCTAAAATGGCTATTTTTGGCTTTTTCATGAAAACTCCTTGTGGCGTGAATTTTTCCTAAATTTGCTTTAAAATTATATGAATTTCAGCGATTTTTTGGTTTATTTTTGGTTTAATATATTGCAAAAATAAAGCAAATGGGGTCGCAGGGGCTTTGCCCCCGTCCGCCCGTCCCGCCGCCATTTTTCTTTGAGATTTATCGAAAAGAAAAATGGCGAGGGACCGCAAAAAAAAGCGTTAGCTTTTTACTAAAATTTAAATAAAGGGTAAAAAATGTGCGAAGAGTTGTTGAGAATCGAAAATTTCGGACCTATTAAAAAGGCAGAAATTCCGCTAAACCGCTTTGTCGTGCTCATCGGTGAAAGCGGCACAGGCAAAAGCGTTGTGATGCGTGTGGCACAAATGGTGAAAAATATCTACGGACAAGTTAAAGATAAACAATTACTGGAAAAGTCGGACATAAAATTCGATGTTGGTTTTGATTTGGAATCTCTTTTAAAACAAAATCTGCTTAGTAGTTTTTGGCAAAAAGATAGCTTGATAGAATTTGTGAAGTCTCAAAAAGTGGCGATTCAGATAAAAGATAAAAAAGTGGAAATTTTTAACGAAAATTTAGGTAGTGATGTTGAGGCGGTTATATCAACAGGATTTGACCTTCGTTCTGCTTCTTTTATGAATTCGCCTGTGTTTAAATTTGCTTTAAACGAATTTGACAACAAATTTAAACTAAACACGATGGATTTGGAGCTTGTGGCAGAAAGTGGGCGTTTTGGAGATGAGTATTTTTTGCAAAATGAGACTAGAAAGACCAAAGTTAAACTAAAAGAGGCGAGTTCAGGCGAGATAAATGTGAGTTTGCTGGAGCTTGCTTGCGAATTTTATGCTAAAAAGTTTGACTGGCGTAGAGGTTTGGTAGATTCTGTCGTTTCTGCTATTTTGAGCCAAAACAAAACTGCTAATTTTCAAAATTTGCAAAAATTAGAGCGTTATGTTTCAAAAAACGACATTAAACATACGCTAAACATATTCATCGAAGAGCCAGAGAGCAATCTTTTCCCGAATCAGCAGAAAAAGATAGTGGCATATCTTGCCTTTTTGCTCGGTGAAAAAAACAAGCCAAACGTCATGATAGCGACTCACTCGCCTTACATCTTGACTTCGCTAAACAACCTGCTTTTGGCTGGCGAGCTTTATGAGGACAAAAGAGTAGACAAAGAGGCGTTAGAAAGCATCGTGCCTAAAAAGTGCGCTTTGAAAAGTGGCGAGTTTAATGCATTTTTGCTAGAAAACGGCGAACTGAAAGATATTTTAGATAAAGAGCTAAATTTGATAGATGCCGATGCCATTGATACAGCTTCTGACAGAATCAACGATGAATTTGGCGAGATTTTGGCACTAAGGAGACATGATGAATCTTGATGAATTTGTGAATCTGTGTGGAAAAACTGTTGGTAAAACTATCGTTTTTAAAGACAAAGACAACGAAAGCGAAGTTAGACTAGAGACAAACGGCGAAGAATTTTACAAAGTCAAATTTGACGAGTTGAACGTAGATGAGTTTAAATTTAGAGACGAAAGCAGAAGCGAACAAGCTGAAAGGTGCGACTTTGTCGTATTTTTAAAAGATGGCGGAAAAGTAGTTTTGTTTATTGAGATAAAAGGGAGCGATTTGCAAAAAGCGTGGAGTCAAATTTTAAATTCTATGGAACTTTTGAAAAACGTTTTTCAAGAATACAAAAACTATAAAAAATATGCTACGGTTGTATTTTCTGGCAATCCTTTGAAAACAAAGATACAGAGTTTGCAAAAAAAATTTAGCGATAAGCAAATTCCGAATTTTGTCAAACGAGATAACATAACGTTAAAATATAAAGAAGGTGAGATAAAAGCAGGCTAAATCGCTACCTAAAAAAACAGGCAAAACTTTCGCCTCGCAAACCGACTTTGCCCAAAAGCACGCACGCCTTGACTTCTCGCAAAACGAAAACTTTACACAAAATGCAACTTTCGCAAAATAGTTTAAGGTAACTACAATTAAAATTTGTAGATGTATTGTAAATCTGTTGTAACAAGAGTGAGTAGAAAATATGCACCAAGCGAGCAAAGTATAGATAGTATCAAAATTAAAATAAGATTTAGAGAATTTTCTTCGCTTAAACTCCAAAAAGGTTTTGTATTTTTACCATTTACATCGCGTAAAAACGACAAAAGCATGTTTAAAACCAAAACAAAAAGCACACCGACAAATAAAAACCCAAACGTTAGTTTTGCGACAGAGACTTTGTCTAAATTATCAAACATCTTACTACCAAACATCATCGACCCGACACTTCCTATCAAAACCGCTGAGAGAATTCCAACAATGGTAATGAGCTCTTTTCTTATATCTTTTGCTGCATCGTCTGCTTTTTTCACAGCATCTTCTGCTTCCTTTTTTGCAGCTACGGCATCGTTTTTAGCATCTTCTGCCTTTGCTTTTGCATCCTGTAGCTCATTTTTTGCTTTTTCTGCTTCGTTTTTTAGCTCTATTAACTCTTTTTTTGCTTCGCCCATTAGGTTCAGTCTTTGATATTCAAGCTCAACGTGATCTATCAATTTTGCCAGTTTATTTTTAACGAGCGACTCATTTTTGTCATTACTTTGTTCCACGCTTTTTAAGTAGCTAACCAGCAAACCGAGTTTATTTAACTGACTTTTTTGGTAAAAATCTACACAAAAGTATTGTGTCAAGTGCGAATAAGAGTGTCGAAAATCACCACTGTAAATTTCCTCAAATTTTTTTAAATGATTTTCGGCTATTTGAGCTGGTTTTGATTCTTCAGCATCTTTTATAATGTCATTTAAAAGCCTAACCAACTCGTCGTTTTTGTCGCAAATTTGTCCAGTAGAGCTATCACATAACGGATTTTTATCATCAATATCGCCAGCCAAATTTTGATTTAGTAAATTTTTTTCACTAGTCATTCGCAACTCCAAAATAATCAAGCTCTTTTTTTAAAAACTTGTCAACATCTTCTACAATATCTCCTTGCGTAATTGTGCCGAATTTTCCTTTATCTTTCGTTACTCTATCCCACGCACCGTATTCTCTATGACTCTCTCTAACCAGCAAGAATGGCGGTTTTTTAGAAAATACATCAATATATTTATTTAGGTATTTTACAAGAACTTCATCATCGCTTATTTTTTTCGGTTCGCTTGTCGCCTGAAATGGATTTTCGGTTGTAGACTGGCTCGTCCAAAGGGTAGGTTTGTATTTGTATTTTTCATAAACTCTCTTTAAAACTGGACCATACTGCCACGCTTCAAAATCCTCGTCAAACAAAAAAGCGTATTCATTTTCACCGCACTCACCGCAACGCTTCATATCTAAACAGAAAAAAAGGTTCATAAAAAAGAGCATTTTTTGCAACTGCAAATTTGTAACAGGTCTGTAAAGCTTGTTGGCACACATATCCACAACATAGTCAGCCAGTGTCATAACATCGTCAAATACTGGCGGTTTTACCACCCTTTCATTCATAATATTTCCTTTTTTGTAAATTTGTAACTGACAAATTGTATCTAACTTAAATTTGAAATTTGCTTAAATATTGCTTAATTCTTTTTAAGTTAAGCAACTTTTCGCTTCACACCTCCACGCCTTTCCCCGCCACAAAAAGCCCCTTTGCGTGCGTTGTTTTTAAGATAAAATTCAGCAAAAACTGCCGTGAAAATTCGCCGTCAAAAAGCGCAAAATCCGCCCTTTTTCCCACGCAAATTTCGCCGTTTTGTCCCCCAAGCGCCTTTGCTGCATCGCGACTAACCGCACAAAAAAGCCTTTTAGCCAAAAGCTCCAAAAAGTCGCAGTTTTGACTACTTTGTGCCAAAGCCCCCGCATGCAAAAAAAGTGCTGCTCGCATCTCGTCAAACAAATTTAGCGAGACGTTTGAACTCAGCCCGTCAGTTGCCAGACTAAACGCCCCCAGCTGCTCCACAGCGAGCCGCCCGCTACCCAAAAGCAAATTTGACCGCGGACAATGCACCACAAAACCACTCTCTCCAAAAGCCGCCAGCTCCGCCGTTTCAGCAAAAACGCAGTGTATAAAAAGCGTCCTCACCCCCGCAAAAAGCTCCACAAATTCACGTGGCGACCAAAATGGCACTGCATTTGGCGACATCCTCCGCAAGTGCTCCCCAAACCGCCGTCCCGCCTCGCCCAAAAAGCCACCACGCTTTGACCGAAGCCACTCGCTTTCAGCACGACTTTCCAAAAAGTGCGTAGCGACCGCCAAGCCCTTTTGGCGTGCCAAATCCACCACGCTTTTTGCCAGCTTTGGTGCGACAGAGTAGGGCGAGTGGACACTCACAGCGTTTGTAAAAAGCGGCGACTCAAAACGCCCAGACGCCTCAAAACGCGCCAAAAACCGCTCAAAATTTGCCTCCGCTGCGCTCGCATTTGACCCCACGACCTCGTTAAAAAAGACCACTCTCAGCCCGCTTTTAGCCAGCACGCCCGCCTCGCCGCCAAAGCTAGAAATCTCGCCAATCGTGCCAACGCCACTTCTTTTCAGCGCTTTTAAAGCGTTTGCTAGCGCCTCTTCTTTGCTCTGTTCGCTAAGAGTTTCGCGGTTTTCCACGATGCTTTTTAGCCACTCCACAAAGTCGCCAAAATGCAAATTTGCGTTGTTTGCGCTAAACTCCAAATGCACGTGCGCGTTTATGAGCGCGGGCGTTAAGATGTCACTCTCTATGACGGGCGCGTTTGGTGCGGCTTTTTGCACGCTTTCAAAGTCGCCGATTCGCAAAATGCTTTCGTCAAACAAAACGGCTTTGTCGTCTAAAATTTCAAATTTCTCATTTGCGGTGATGATTTTTTTTGCTTTTATGATTTTCATGATTTTTGCCTTTTTTTGCATCACGCCCACACCAGCCTCACGCCCTTTTCGCCCACATAGACCAAAAGCCCACGCACGCACACATCAGAAAAGATGCCGCCAAGCGCTTTTTTGTAGCGTTCTACCTGTTTTTTGTGCTCCGCTACTTCGCGTCCGGTTTTAAAATCCACCACGACCACAGCATCTTTAGCCACCACCACCGCGTCCATTCTTAAAAGCACTCCTTCGTCTATCACGCTAAATTCGTGCAAAACCTCCACGCCGCCACGCACCAGTGCCAAAAATTCCTCGTTACAAAGCACAAATTCAGCCCGCTCAAAGACGCCCGCCAGCTCGCCCTCGCTCAAAACCGCACCAAATTTGTTTCGTGTCATCTCCTTTGCCGCCCAAAATTTCTCTTCGTCAAAGTCGCCACACATCTCCAAACAGTAGTGAACTGCCTCGCCAAAAACCGCACCAGCGCCGTCATCGTTTACATTTTTCCACTCCTCCTCTTCACGCTCGACCACCGTTTGCCGCGCTACCTTTTCAAAAGGCGCCACCTCACTCTCGCCGCCTGCCACACTAGCTACCGCACTCTCGCTTTTTACCACTTCGCCCGTCTCGCCCTCACGCACGTCCAAAAACTCCACAAGCTCGCCATTGGACTTATACGGCGTAAAGTAGCCGTTTTTGCCCTTGTTTTTTACCACGACCAAATTTGCCTTTGCCCGTGTGAGTGCTACGTAAAGCACGTTTAGTTTCTCCTGCCTGTCTCGTGCCTCTTTTAACGCTTCTACCTCGCCATAACGCTCGTCTAGTTCAGCCAAACGCTCCTCTTTTTGACGCAAAAAAACACTCTTTGCATCGCCGCTTAACTCTTTTAAAAAACGCTCGCCGCCACTTTGGTTTCGTGTAAATTTGTCTAGCACGATGACGCTTTGGAATTCTAGCCCTTTGCTTTTGTGAATCGTCATGAGTTTCACGCCTGAGGTCTCTACTGAAACCATCGGTTTTTCTAGCTCTGGCAACGCTTCAAAAAGCTCAAAAACATTTGCCTTGCCCTGTGCTATCTCGTAAAACGAAAGCAAATTTGGACTCATCACGTCCAGCCCCAGCGCACGCGCTGCCACAAAAACACAACGCGCAGGCGAAGATATGTCTAGTTTTTCTAGTTTAAACGGCACAAATTCAGCCACTAGCTCCACCGTCTCTTCTTCGCTGCTTTTGCTGTTTGTCCAAAAACTCGGCAAATATTCACGCAAACTTCGCTCAAAAATTTTGTCGCCAAAAAGGCTAAATTTTAGCAAGTCCAGCACCAGCCCGACTTCGTGCGCGTAGGTTATGTTTTTGTTGTCTTCGCTAGCGACTGCTATGCCGTTTTTAGTTAGGTGAGTTTTTAGCTCGCCCAAAGTATCGTTTTTCCAGCACAAAACCGCTATGTCGTCCAAAAAAACGCCATTTTCGCACAAAAAGCGAATTTGCGTTAGCACTTCATCGTAGATGACTTCGTTTTTGTTCTCTACTTCTTCGTCTTTGCCGGGCAGTTCCACGCCGCACACTTTTACGTAGCCGCCTTCTTTTTTGTGCTCTTGTTTTTCATACCACTCAAATTTACCAAAAGTCTCGTTTGCAAATTTGACTATCTGTTCGCAACTTCGGTAGTTTGTGTTTAGCACATCTTTTTCGACCTGCAAAAAGTCCGCCCGCACGCGGTCAAAAATTTCTTGCTGTCCGCCACGAAAGCGGTAGATGCTCTGCTTTTTGTCGCCCACGTAGTAAAATGTGCCAGACTTCTCGTTTGTGCCGCGTCCAGCGACAGATTCGGCTATGAGCGGATGCAAAATTTCGTATTGGGTTAAATTTGTGTCTTGGAATTCGTCTAGCAAAATGTGCGTTATCTTTGCATCTAGCCGAAAGTAAAGCTGCTCTTTTAAGTTGCCGTTTTTTAGCAAGTCATGCGCTAGGGCGCTCACGTCGCAAAAGTCGCACTTTTCGTTTTTAGAGATCGTCTCTTTTCTGGCTTCTTTGTAAAGCGTGGTAAATTTTAGCAAATTTGAAATTTTGTAACTCTCCACGTCTAAAAAGTAGCGTTTTGTCGCCTCTTTTAGCGCTTCTAGTTTGGCGTAAAAAAGCGGTGTCAAAAGCCACGAATTTTGCGTAAAGTAGTTTTTTTCTGTCGAAAGCAAAACTTCATTTGGGTCGCGTTTTGCTAGCGCTTTTCTTAAATTTGTCTCGTTTTTTACTTTAACGCCGCTTGCAAGCTCCTCAAAGTAGTTTTGTAGTTCGTTTGCAGCGCTGGCAACTTCGTCTTTTGTAGGAAAGCGTGAAGCGGGCGTAGAGTAGGGCAAATTTAAATTTGCTGTGTCTAGCCCACTCAGCTCAAAAAGCATATTTATCGCCGATGTTTGCGAATTTTCAAATTCCTTTACAAACCGCACAAATTCAGCCGCAAATTCGCTACTCAAAATGCGCTCCAAAAAGAGTTCTGTGCTGGCAGCGTCTATGTTGCTACCATTTTCAAAATTTGGCATGAGCCCCAAATGAAGGCTAAATTTTCGCACCACAGAAGAGCAAAAGGCGTCTATGGTTTGCACGCGTAAATTTGCCTGTAAAAATTCATCTTTTCTCGCGTCTCGCCTTTTTAGAATCTCTTGCGAAGAGAGATTCAAAGCCTTTGAAATTTCGCTCAGATAATCTTTTTTTTCGGGCAGATGCAAATTTAAAAAAGTAGAGACGATTCTCTCTTTCATCTCGCCTGTTGCCTTTTCTGTAAAAGTGAGCGCGAGCATCTCTTCGGCTTTTTCGCCACTGAGAAAGATCGCCAAAAATCGCACCGCCAGCCCAAAAGTTTTGCCACTTCCCGCACTCGCTTCAACGCACAAATGTCTCATCTTAGCTCCTTTCTACAAAATTTCGTAAAACCGCAGTTTGCGCACGCTTTTTCGTTTCGCTCAAACTCCCACACATCTTTTTTGTTACGCTCTTTTAGCTCGCTTAACGTCTCTACAAGTGGCACGGCGTTTCTTTTTTCTTTTGGTTCGTTTAGTCCTATCTGCCCTTTAAAGACATGAAAAAACGCCTTTTTCTCGCACTCGCCGCCCAAAAGCGCTTCGTAAAATTCTAGCTGACGCGCGTCAGCACTCTCTTTTTTGCCCGTTTTAAAGTCGAGGACAAAAAGCTCGCCCAAAGCGTTTTCTAGCACCAAGTCTAGCTTTCCTTCTAACAAAACGCCGTTACATTCGACCTTTTCAAACTCATCGCCGAATCTTTTTTCTACCATTTTTACGCGGTAGCCTTGCTCAAAAAGCTCGTCAAAAACCGCGCCTATCTCACTTGCGCCCAGTAAAAAACACTCTTTTTCTAGCGGTGAGATGAACTCTTCATGCTCTTTTGCAACTTTTTTAAAAATTTCGCCAAATTCACGCACGTCAAATTTTGTTTTTTCTAAATTTGACAAAAAGTAGCATTCAAACGCTTTGTGTGCGGCGTTGCCAAGCGCGCTGCTGTCGTCCTGTGACTCAAAAAGCCGTTCGTCATTTAGCCCCAAAACATAGTGGTAAAAGTAACGCATCTCGCACGCATCAAAGCAGCTAAAACGGCTAAACGAAAGCGGTTTGTAAAAAAAGTCATGTTTTTTTATCGCTTTTTCTTTTTGGAAATTTATCTGTCGTGTGTTTTTTGTGCTGAGCGCTTTTTGGTAGGCGTTTTCATCTACGCTTACGCTGGTAAAATTTAAATTTTGTGCAAAACGTGAGAGAATTCCCGTCTCGCTTGAGTGAGAAATTCGCACCATTTTTGCTGAATTTATGAGGTTCAAAATGTAGCTAAGCTGCAAATTTTCACGCATTTGGTGGCTAATGAGTCCAGAATTTTTTCGCACCGAAGAATTTAAAAACATCTCTTTGTCGTTTCGGCTCGGGACAAATTTGTCATCAAAGTCTACTATGACAACGCCATCATAAACCACGCCACGACTCTCCAAAAAGCCTATTACGCTCACTTCACCGCCGCCCACGTCGTCTATCTTTTGGCTAGCTAGGTCGCCCAGCAAAAGCGAAAAAAGCTCGCCAAAAGTCAGCTCGCCCGTTTGGCAAAGCTCACGAAAAGCAAAAATTTTCTCGTGGATTCGTATCTCTTTACAACACTCAAAAAGCGCTGCTTTAAACTCTTCGTAGCTTACTCGTTTGTGCCAAATTTGTTTTGCAAGTTCGTAGGCTTGTGTGGGAAATTTGGCAAAATTCAAAACACAAAGTTCAGCGTTCAGCGTTTCGCTTTTTGTGAGATATTTCTCGTCAAATTCATAACACTCGCCCGCGTCTAAAAGCGTTTGAAGTGCGCTAAGTGTGGCAAAATTTGCGCTCGTTCTAAACGGCGTGCCCATCGCAAAATTTAGCATGCGTCCGTTTGGGCTCGCTTTGTCGGCGGTCAAAAGAATTTGTGCGAAATTTTCGTCCGGCGTAATGACAGCGATGCGAGATGGCGCGATGCCAGCACGAATCATCTTTGAAACCTCGTCAAAGACAAACGCCACTTGAAGTCCACGTCTGCTAAATTCGGCTACTTTTACATCAGCACAAATGGGCAGTGAAAAGAGAGGACAAAAAGTGTCGTCTGACAAATTTAGCTCGTAAAAAAAGCCGTTTTCTAGCTCGTGAGTGGTGAGTTTTGAGACGATGGCGTGGTTAAATTTGCTCTTTTTTACGCGGATTTTGACGGTGAGTTTTTTAGCCAGTAGCTGCAAAATCTCCATCTCAAAACCGCTCAAAAAGCCATCAAGATTCACACAAATTTCATCAAACTGCTCCAAAAAAACGGCGTTTAGCTCCCAGCTGCTCGCTATCTCGTCAAAAAAACCGCCCTCTAAAAGTTTGGCGTCATAACGCGTAAAAAGCTCGCCCAAAATTTGCAAATGCTCGCAAAATTCGGCGTAAGTGTCGCCAAAGTCAAGGTCTTCTACGGTTTTTTTCTCACTTAGTAACTCTTTTCGCAAGGCAAAAAGGTAGCCACTACACTGCAAAAAAGCGAAAAATTCTAGCGGGATTTTTAGCTTTTCGTGAAGTGCTTTTACCTCGCTGGCGGCTTGCTGCATGAGCAAAATGCGGCGTGTTTCGCTCACTTTTGCGAGTTCTCTTACCAAAACGGCTTTTTCGAAAAATTCGCCCAAAGTAAGCACGCACGGCGGTTTTTCAAATTTGCGTAAAAGGAGAAATTCTTTTGCGGCACGGTTTGATGAAAAAAGTTCTAGTTTCATTTTTGTTCCTCTTCGCTGGTTTCTTCTTCTGGTTTGTAGGGATTTACTGCTTTTGCTATGAGAATCGAGATGGCGTAAAGCCCCACAAGCGGCGCGGCTAGCATCACTTGACTAAGCACATCTGGCGGGGTCATGACAGCAGCAAAGATGAAGATTCCGACAACGGCGTAGCGAAATTTGCTTTTTAGGCTTTGGTCTGTTATGAGTCCTATTTTTGCCAAAAAAAAGCTCACCACAGGCAGCTCAAAGCTAATGGCAAAGGCGACAACGAGCTTTGTAAAAAAGCCGACATAGTTGCCGATGTTTGGCAAAGCGGTAAAGAGTTGTGAGCCAAAATTCACTAAAAAGTAGAATCCCACAGGCACGACAAAGTAGTAGCAAAAGGCAGCACCCAGTGCAAACATAACGGTAGCGCTAAAAACAAAAGGCAGGGCAAAACGCTTTTCGCTATCGTAGAGTCCGGGCGCGACAAAGAGCCAAAACTGCCAAAAAACGACAGGCAAAGCGAGCAAAAAGCCGGCAAAAAACGAGACTTTTAGTGCGGTAAAAAAGGGCTCAGCTATCTGCGTAAAGATGACATTGCTACCAGCGGGCAGGACGGCTTTTAGCGGTGCTATCATAAAGCCCAAAACCACCTCCCAAAAGTTAAAGCAGATGCCAAAACCGACTAAAACGGCTAAAACGGAGATGAGTAGTCTTTTTCTAAGCTCGACTATGTGTGGTTTTAGGTCTTCAAACATTTTTTTTCTCCTCGTTTTGTGTTGTCAAATTTGCGTTTTGCGAATTTTGCGAATTTGTCTGTGTTGTTGCGGGCGTTGTTGCGGGCGTTTGCGGCGTTGGCTCGCTGGTTAAAAGCTCTTGATTCAGCACATCTTTTACACTTTTTAGCGGGTCAGTTGCCGCTTTTTTTATCTCGTCAAGCTCTTCAAAACTGAGCTTTTTGCGTGCGTTTGACGTGGCTTCTTCTAGGTTTTTTTTGTAAAGTGCTGCCTCTTCTCGTAGCTCGGCTATTTTTAGCTCGTTGTCTAAATTTGCCTTTACGGAGCTTATGGAGTCTTTTACGCCTTTTATGAATTTGACGATGTCGACTATCGCCTTTGGTAGCTTTTCTGGTCCTAAAACGATGACGGCGACCACCACCACCACCACTATCTCACCGAATCCCATTCCTAACATTTTTGATCCTTGTGTTTTTTTAAAACCTCATTTTAGCCTTTTTTTGCTTTAAATTTCATTTACCAAATTTGTAGTATAATGAATTTTAGAAAATTTAAGGAGAAAAAGAATGAAAGAAAAACTAATCTTAAATAATACGGCTGAATATTTGACTTTTGTTGCAGCAACAGGTATTGGTGGTGTAGAAATTCGATATGAGGACGAAAATATTTGGATAACACAAAAGATGATGGCTGTTTTGTATGAGGTGGATGTAAGAACTATTAATGACCATGTTCAAAAAATATTTGATGATTTGGAGTTATTAAGAGATTCAACTATCCGAAAATTTCGGATAGTTCAAAACGAGGGTTCTCGGCAAGTTACTCGTGAAGTGATGCATTATAGTCTTGATATGATTGTTGCTGTTGGTTTTAAAGTAAATTCGATTCGAGCAGTGGAGTTTAGAAAGTGGGTAAACAAAATAGCGAAAAATTACACAATTCAGGGTTGGGTTTTAGACAAAGAGCGACTGATAAATGGAGGTTCAAATTTGACCAAGCAATATTTTGAAAGTTTGCTTGTTGAGATTCGAGAGATTCGTGCTAGCGAACGCAAATTTTATCAAAAGATTACAGATATATATGCTACAAGCATTGATTATGACCCAAATTCGCAAATTACAAAGGCATTTTTTGCTAACGTTCAAAACAAAATGCACTTTGCAATTACTGGAAATACTGCTGCTGAAATCATCTACCAAAGAGCAGATTCTAACAAAGAAAATATGGGTTACCAACAGCAACATAAACT
>DCIZ01000039.1:765-5788 GCA_002317305.1 Campylobacter sp. UBA1713 | reverse complement strand
AAATTAAAGAATATTGAGCTGTTTTAGCAGTTCAATAATTCTTGTTATGAGTTTGCAAATTTTCAGCAAAACATCGATAACGGCGCTTATCTTCTGAATATATTTTTTCATATCTTTAGCTACCTTTCCCAAAACACCGAGCGGCAACTACCTCGTAATGCTTCTGACATTTTAGCGAAAAAAGCTTAAAGTTTATTGATTCTTGATATTTTTAAATTTGTAGATTCTACGCCCTAAAATTTCAGGAGATTCTTCGCTTCGCTAACACAACCCCTTGTAAATGACAGCATAAAATTCACCTTACGGCTTTTTTGCCACAAACATCGTGCTCACATCAAAGCTAAAGCCCTTTGCCTCCTCCACCTCAAAGCCCGCCGCTTTTAGCCTCTCGCAAAAACTCTCCGTGTCCAAAAAAGTCTCGATGCTGCTAGGCAAATACTCATACGCCGCACGGTTACGGCTCAAAAATCCGCCTATGAGTGGCAACATTTTACGCAAGTAAAAGTCGCGGCAAAACGCCACCACGCCGCCTTTTTTGCGTTTGGTAAATTCTAGCACTACTAGCCTTCCGCCGCTTTTTAGGATGCGAAAAAACTCCGCCAAAGCCGCATCTAGCGCTACTACATTTCGGATGCCATAACTTATGCTAACAAAGTCAAATTCGCCCGTCGCCTGTCCTGTGTCGTCAGCAAAACCCTCCAAAAACTCCACGTCCGCAAATTTGGTTCGTGCCACTTTTAGCATCTCTACGCTCGGGTCGATGCCTAAAATTCGCCCCACTTTTAGCCCGTGTTTTTCAGCACTTACGCGCCACACGCCCACCATGTCGCCCGTGCCACAGGCTATGTCAGCCACGCAAATTTGGCTTTTGTCGCTTTCGCTGGTAAATTTGTCTAGCACGTGTTTTACCGCACTCACTCGCCACCGCTCGTCTATCCCAAAGCTCAAAACGGCGTTTGCTTTGTCATAAGTGGGCGCTATTTCGTTAAACATCTCTACTATTTGTTTTTGTTTGTCCATTTGAATTCCTTTTTTTTGTTTTTCGAATTTACAAAAGATGCCCCATCTGCTCTTTTTTAACACGAAAATAATCTTCGTTAAATTTGTTTTTGCCTACTATTAGCGGCGTGCGACTGACGACCTCTTTTAGCGAGGCGAGTTTTGCCTGGTTGTTTGAGAGTAAATTTACCTTTGTTATGCCATAAAATCGCAAAATCTCTTCAGCCACTTCGTAAGTGCGCTCGTCCGCACCAAAACCAAGTGCGTGGTTTGCCTCCACAGTGTCTAGCCCTGTGTCTTGAAGTGCGTAGGCGTTTACTTTGTTAAAAAGTCCTATGTTGCGTCCCTCTTGACGTAGGTAAATGAGCAGTCCGCCGTTTTTTGCTATGTATTCTAGTGCGGCGTTTAGCTGTGCGCCGCAGTCGCATTTTAGCGAGCCGAGCGCGTCTCCTGTGAGGCACTCCGAATGAACGCGAAGATTCACCACGCCTGTTAAGTCGCCAAAAAATATGGCTAGATGGTCTTTGTCGTTTTCGCTAAACGACTGAATTTTAAACGTGCCAAAGCGTGTTGGCAAATTTGCTATGTTTGAAATTTTCATGTTTTTCCTTAACTTTTATTTTATTATAGCGAAAATTTAGCTTAATTTTAGTAAAATTAGGTTTTATTTTACTTAAAGGACCAAAATGGCAAAGCAAAGAATCATGGTTATACAAGGACCAAACATCAACATTTTAGGCAAAAGAGACCCGAGACACTACGGCAACATCAGCATGGAAGCCATTCACAACCAGATGAAAACGCTAGCGAATCAGGCAAATTTGGACATTGAATTTTTCCAAAGCAACTATGAAGGCGAGATAGTAGACAAAATCCAAGAGTGCATGGGCGAATTTGACGGCATCATCATAAACCCTGCCGCTTATGCTCACACATCTATCGCCATTAGAGATGCGCTTTCTGCTGTCCAAATTCCTGTTATAGAAGTCCACATGAGCAACATTCACGGACGTGAGGAGTTTCGCCAAAAGAGCATGACAGCACCAGTTACGGCTGGACAAATAAGCGGCTTTGGACCGCTTAGTTACTACCTTGCGACTTTGGGCATGATCCAAATTTTCGAGCAGATAAAATTCATCGAAGAGCAACAAAACGCCGCTGGCAACAGACAACAGAGGTAAGGGCAACTCTAAAATACCACTTAATAAATTTGGGTGGCTTGCTTTACTAGAAACTTCGGCTAACGCCGAGAAATCAAGCCAAACTGGTTTTTAGAGATGCCCTAAATTTAAAATTTGCGAGGACGGGGCTAACAAGCCCTGTTGTTGGATTTTAGCTTTTAGTTTAAATTTGCAAAGGTGGCAAAGAGAATGAAAAATTTTATATCAAAAAGCGAAAGTGCGTTGTTTTTTGAGAGTGGTTATTCGTGCGACAACGCCATTTTTTTAAATTTAAATGGCGAGAAGTTTTTTTTAACAGACGGGCGTTACGCCTTTGAAGCACGTGAGAGTGTAAAGGGCGACGTTGAGGTCATTTGCGCTAGCGAGCTGGCAAAAAGTGCGGGCGAGTTAGTCAAAAAGTGCGGTGTAAAAGAGCTCATTTTTGACCCGTGTGAGTTTAGCGTTTTTGCCTTTGATGAGCTAAAAAAGTGGGACGTTTCGCTTTTGCCAGAGGCAAATTTTAGCCACAAAAAACGCATGGTAAAGTCGCCAAGCGAGGTGGCAAAACTTCGCCGTGCTCACGAGTTAGGCAGGGCTAAATTTAGTGCGTTTGCTAGTGCGTTAAAAGCAGGACTAAGCGAGCGTGAGCTAAACTTTACCGCTGAAGAAATTTTGCGTGAAAGAGGCGCTTTTGAGTTAAGCTTTGCGCCCATCACAGCACTAAATGCAAACGCCGCAAAAGCCCATGCCTTGCCGTCAAACGCAAATTTGCGTGAGGGCGATTTGCTACTTTTTGACGCAGGCATAAAGTTTGAGGGCTACTGCTCAGACAGGACGCGCACGGCGCAGTTTTTTGAAGGTTTTGTCTTTGACAAAGCGGGGCGTTTTGACGATGCTTTTCGTGCTGAAATTTACGCGGTGGTGGCAGAGGCACAAAAGGCAGCTTTTAGCAAAGTAAAGCCGGGCGCACTTGCGTGCGAGGTAGATGCAGCAGCGCGCGAGGTGGTGGTGCGTGCTGGTTTTGGCGAGGCGTTTTTTCACTCCACTGGGCACGGCGTAGGGCTAGACATTCACGAGCTTCCACGCATCAGTGCTACTAGCCAAACGGTGCTAGAAAAGGGAATGGTTTTTAGCGTAGAGCCCGGAATTTACCTCGAGGGCAAATTTGGCGTGCGAGTCGAGGACGTGGTGGTCGTTACAGAAGACGGCTTTGAAATTTTAGGTGAGTAGTGTGGAAAAGTTAAGCGGGCTTAGGTGCGTGGTGAGGTCGCGGTTTTTTCCCTCTCGTTTTTTGGGCGGAGAGTGCTATAAAAACAGCGTCATCATCGGCTTTGGTGGCAATGTAGGCGAGACGAAAAAACGCTTTGAACGTGTGCTTTTAAGGCTAAAAAAAGACAAGCGGTTTTTTGTAAAAGAGAGCTCAGTGCTACTAAAAAACGCCGCTTTTGGCTTTGTAGAACAGAGCGACTTTCTGAACGCAGTCGTGTGGGTAAAAAGCTCACTAAGTGCTGCAAAAATTTTAAGCATAACGGCAAATTTGGAAATTCGCTTTGGGCGCAAACGTAGCTTTAAAAACGCACCACGCACGCTAGACCTTGACTTGCTTTACTTTAGTAAGCGTGTTAGAAAGAGTGCGAGGCTAGTGCTGCCACACCCTGGCGTTTCACTTCGCCCGAGTGTCTTTGTCCCTTTGGGCGAGATGTGGCTAGACGGCAAGATGTGGCGGACTATTACAAAAAAGGTTATCTGACCAAAAGGAGATAAAAATGGGAATATTTAAATTTAGTGGAAACAGCATCACAGAGGCTTTGAAAAGTGCGGTTGCCAAATTTGGCGAGGACGCAAAATTCGTAAAAAGCGAAGTAGTCGGCGATGGCGGTTATGAGGTGGTCGTAGATGTAAGTGATGAGCTTGTCGAGGCGAGCGAAGCGAAAGAGGCGGCAAAGAAAGAGATCGAAAAGGATGAGCTTATGGCAAAGATAAATTCGCTAAACCAACTTCCAGCGTTTAAAAAGCACCGCGACTTTTTTACAAATTTGTCGCGAAGTGGCGTGGGTTATGATGACCTTGAGTTGCTAAAAGAGAAAGTGGCGGAGAATCCAGACATAGAGCCCGGCGAGCTAGAGAGCATGTGCGAGAGTGTTTTTTATGAAAATGATGCTAGCATAGACTTAGAGAGTGAGCGGTTTATAGCGCTTGTGGGACCTAGCGGCATGGGCAAGACAAAAGTGGCGATGGACTTAGCGCTCATGTGGGGCAAAAAGGCAGCCATCGTCTCTTTTGACACTTCAGCGCTTACGCCAAACAGCGAGCTTCATGAGTTTGGCAAGATAACGCAAGCGAGCGTTTTTTCGTGCTTTTGTGTGGACGACATGGAGGGAATTTTAGCGCAACTTGACAGCTTTGAGAAGATCATAGTAGACTGCGGTGGCGTGGGTCCTTATGACAGCGATGGGCTTTTTGAACTGAGCCGTTCTTTGCGTGAAGTGCCGTGTAGGCTGCTTGTGTTAAGCGTGGTGGCAAAGGCAGAAGACCTTCAAGATGCGGCGCAAAACTACGAAATTTTGACACCTCGTGGCATCGTTTTGACTAAATTTGACGAGACGACACGTTGTGGAAATGTCTTTTCGCTACTTAACCAGACGCAAAATTCTGTTCTTTTTTGCTCAACTCACAAGGCGGCGGGCTCGCTTGAAGCGGCGACACCGGAGTTTTTGATAAAACAGGCGTTTTGGTGGTGAGACGTTTTGGTTTTTGGCGTTTTGTAGCTAGGTGGGCGTTTTTAGCGTGGCGTTTTGTGCGTGCGTAAATTTTGCAAAAGCTAGAAGCCCACGCTAGTTTTTTTTAAGGGCATCTCTAAAAAC
>DCIZ01000039.1:0-625 GCA_002317305.1 Campylobacter sp. UBA1713 | reverse complement strand
TTAAGTGGTTTTTTAGAGATGCCCTGAAATATTTTTACGAGCTTTTTCAAAACGAAGTTCAAATTTATCCACAACTTGTGGACGAATTTGCGCTTGTTCCTTGGGGACACATTCGCTACATCATAGATTCTTGCAAAACAAATTCAAAAAAGGCACTTTTTTTGTGCGAAAAACCATCGAAAATGGCTGGTCGCGAGCGGTTTTGTTGAATTTTTTAGACACAGATCTTTACGAAAGAGAAGGCAACGCGGTTGCAAATTTTGCCATGACTTTGCCACCTACACAGAGCGAAGTGGCACAACAGATGACAAAAGATCCGTATGTTTTTGACTTCATTACCATTTCCGAAAGATACAACGAAGCTGAATTTAAAGACGTGCTTATTCAAAATATAGAGAAATTTTTGCTAGAACTTGGACGTGGTTTTGCTTATATGGGGCGAGAATTTCGGCTTTTGGTTGGCACAGAGGAGAAATTTGTGGACATGCTTTTTTACAATGTAAATTTGCGTTGTTATGTGGTCATTGAGGTAAAAGTAGACAAATTTGAAGCAGCACACTTAGGTCGGCTAGGTCTATATGTCTCGGCGGTAAATCACATACTTAAGGGCATCTCTAAAAAACCA
>DCIZ01000055.1:3313-3509 GCA_002317305.1 Campylobacter sp. UBA1713 | reverse complement strand
CAAACTAGTTTTTAGAGATGCCCTTCACCGCCTTTGTCTGATAAAGATCCAGCTCTTTTTCTTTTACGTGTCTTTGTAGCACAGAAAAATAATACGCCGACAGCCTAAAACACAAATTTTCGCTCCATTTCATCTGTGCTTCTACAAAAACCATAAGCTTACCTTTTGCTAAGGGCATCTCTGAAAAGCATTTTGG
>DCIZ01000055.1:0-3206 GCA_002317305.1 Campylobacter sp. UBA1713 | reverse complement strand
AAACGTAAAAACGAGCCACAAATTCACTTTAAATGGTTTTTAGAGATGCCCGTAAAACTTAGGTCGTTATAAATGCCATCTGTTAGCTCCGTTTCCAGTGTCGCTAGTTCTATCTCGTCTTGGCTTATCTCCTCGTGAAACAAGCGCTTGTATAGTCGCTGAATGTAGCGTTTTTCCCTAAACAAACTGCAAAAAACAGTGTCTTTAAACGTGCGTTTTAGCATGCATGTAGCTCCTTTTTCGCTTTGGTGAATCTTTGGTGAATTTAGATGCATTTTAGCCAAAAAGAGCTGAAAGGATGGTGAAAATTTTGGGTTTGTGTCATTAATGGTAAATTGGCTGGCAAATTTAAGCACAAAATTTGCTTTTGCTTTAAAAAACACAAACAAAAAACCAAATTCAAATTTGTTTCAACTTAAACTACACGGACGAGGTTTTTAGAGGCGGTTTATAATAAAACTCCATTTTAAAAAACCTTTCATCGCCACTAGCTACATAGTTCAAAAGAATCTTTAAACGCCTAAACCTGTCATAAATGCTAGGTTCGCTAGCGCTAACGAGCCACTCGCATCTTTCAAACTGCTTTGCCCCATGTTTCACACTACACTCTTTTTCGCTTACAAACAAATTTACCACCCTTACGATGCTAAACACCGCCACCATCTCCTCTCTTTTTAGCGCTTTTTTGCGAAGCAGTCTAACCAAATCTCTCTCCAAAATCCAGCAACTCTCATCGTCCCACTCGCCAAACTCCAAAAGTCCACCAACAAACGATTCTTCTACGTATTCACGTAAAAGTGTCACGTTTTCACAAAGCGTTTTAAACTCGCTAACAACACTATCCCACTCAACAAGATTCTCAAACTTCTCGCCTTGCACTATATCTGCTAGCAAGTTTTCCATTATCTGATGTTGGTCGCAAATTTCGTCCCAATCACTATCCACGCAAATTTCTCTTAAATTTACCAAACTTATGTCATTATACAAACAAACAAGTCCAGCAAAAACTTCACGTGGTAAATTTTTGCGACTATATCTTTTTTGTAACATATTTAACACATATAACAGCTTTTTATAACGCTCAATGTCCCACACAAACCGTCCAAGAAGTATGCCTACAAAAGAATCGCCACTAAATTTACAATCCATGCTAACATTTTGATAAAAAATTTTCAAAGACATTTTAGTCTCCTATCTTGTTTAAATTTGCATCATATGTTCCGCTTCTAGTCGCTTTGCTCTCCAAATCCTTTATGTTATTTGCCTTTTTCCACGCACCACCAGCATGCCCTGTTCTATCTCGAGTGATAAAATCTTTTCCGTTTGTAAAAATTTTTGCTCCTTTTGATGTAGTTTTTCCAGTCTCTTTGTAACCCAAATTTTTAGCTGCTTCACTCGCTTCTTTATCTGTTTTATAAACCGGTTCATTTGGTTTTCTCGGCTCTTGTTTGTTGGCGTTGGTTTTGTCTGCGTTATTTTCTCGTTTTTTAGATTCTTTTTCTTTCTGTTTCGCCTTCTCTTTTTGGCTCTCCCAACTCCCTTTTATATCGTAAAAAAAGCCCAAACTCTCGTGCCATTGCCTCAAATTTAGCCTCTTCGCCCTCTTTACAAACTAACAAAAAGCAGTAATCGCCCAGCGAAGTTGCATATAACTTCAATGCAGGAAAATAAAAACTCACCAACGTCTGTGGTGCAAACACCGCTCTGTAGGCAAGTCGCACACAAAATTCCAAGTAGTTTTCATCAGCCAAGCTCTCCTCTAAACCAAATTTAACTACATCCTCAAGGTAGTTTCGCACCTGCGCCCCACCACTATTGCAACACGCCGTAAAAAACGCCACAAACCTATCCTCCACCGCCAAGTGCCACTCCAGCTCCTTGCCACTCATCTCCCAAAACTCACGTGCGTAATACTCAGTCGATTCTTTAGCACTCATTGCCGTTTGTTTAAAGTCCAACAAACATCGTCTCATCGCACCACTACCCCCTCTTTTGTTACGCTTTTTGCTCTACGCTGCTCTTTAAACGCTTTCATACTCTCAAATCGTTTCCAATAACATCCGCCATGTGCTTCCACTCCCACACTAACTGTCAAGTCTCTAAACCACACGCTTTGATCTTCTTTGTTTATCCAAAAATCCAGCACTATCATTCTCTTAACACCTTTCCATCTCTAGTAACAGAACGTCTACCTTTGTCCTTTTTAGCATCTCTTTTACTTGGGTAACGTTTCCAATCTGTGCCACCGTGCGAACCAGAGCCACTATTTCTAGCTCTATTTGGAGACCACCAGCTACCATCTTCGCCTTCAAATCCAGTCTCTCCCTCCAATCTACCCCTCCTAAACTTCTCTGGGTTAGTGTCTGGTGTATCAACTTCCTCATCGCCTACGTTAATTTGCGACTTAAAGAATAAATCCTGAAGTTTTGTTAGGGTCGTAGCTCCCCTCACCACATTTACCCCAACATGAATCACTCTTACTGCACCAACCCCAACAACAGCACAAACAGCGGGAGCAACAACACACGCAGCCGCAGGATTATTTGCACCCTGTTCCTTGTCTAAATTCGAAAACTCGGCGTTTGCGGCGGTGTAGAAATTTAAGCCCGAAACTGAATTTACGTTTGCACTGTTTACGTCATTTACCTTTGCGTTGCCGTAGCTAGTCCCAGCACTGCTTAAAGCGTAGTTGTAGTAACGTCCCACAGAAGCACCAAAGTTGCTAGCATAAAGCGAGTTATCTGTGGTTTGAAGTTCAGTTACGGTAAAGCCGTCCGCATCGTCCATTGCCCGCTGGCTTTCGACTCCTGTCGTTGAGACGAGCTCTTTAATGCCGTCTATGTTTTTTACATTTATGTAGCTCTTTTTGGTTTTCTACAAGACGCCTCTAAAAACCACTCTGCTTTCACTTTTTTAGAAACGTTTTTTCAAATATCCACAAAAACTAAACATTTGCAAATATCGTCTCGTTTTCCAAAAAACCGTATATTTTTGTCTCGCCATTTACATAAAATTCACGCAAATAGACCTCAAATTTAGTGTAAAGCTCTTGTTTTATTATGAAGTATCCAAGCCCACGTTTAGCCAGTGCGATGTTACACAAAAACAACGCTGTTCGTTTGTTTCCGTCAAAAAAACGGCTGCATTTTCGCTAAAGCACAAAAAGTCCTGCTTACGACAAACTTAAGGGCATCTCTAAAAACTAC
>DCIZ01000036.1:4353-5379 GCA_002317305.1 Campylobacter sp. UBA1713 | reverse complement strand
TTTGAGATTTATCGAAAAGAAAAACGGCGAGGGACTAATAAAAAAGCGATAGCTTTTTGTTTAGCCTCCGCCACCACTTGCCTTTGAGCTGAAAGCGAAAAGGCAAGTGATGGCGGAGGCTGGCAGACGGGGGCTAAAGCCCCTGCGACCCCAAAAGTCGCTTCGCTCACCAAATTTCCACACTCCGTTTTCTACATTCTGCACTCCAAACGCACTCCGCACTCTGTCTCACACCAAATATTCGTAGCCTATTTTTGAGTGATTTTTTATCTTTCCTTCGCCGATGATCTTCCGAATGTTGCCTATATAAACACGAAGGCTTTGCTCGCTCGGCATCTCGTCAAACTCCCAAACAGAGCTTAGAATCTCCTCTTTGCTTAAAATTTTGCCCCTGTTTTGTAGAAAAAGTGCGAGCAAATCACGCTCTTTTTTGCTTAACGAGATGTTACTTTCGCCGCAAAACAACTCTTTTTTCAAAATGTCAAATTTAAATTCTTTATCTATTTGTATAAAAGTTTCTTTATTTACGATACTAAAATTTCGTTTTATGATATTTTTCACACGAATCAAGAGTTCAGCAAGCTCAAACGGCTTTTTTAAGTAGTCATCACACCCCGCATCAAAGCCCTTTTCTACATCTTTGATGCCGTTTAGCGAAGTGGTAAAGATGCACGGCGTTTTTACGCCACTCTCACGAAGCTCGACTAAAAGGTCAAATCCGTTGCCACCTATCACTTTTACGTCAAAAATGAGAATATCAAATTTCTTTTCGTAAGCAAGCCCAAGCGCATCGTCATAAGTTTTTACACTGCTGACCTCATAGCCCTCGTCCCGCAAAAAATCGCTCATCATCTCGTTTAACAAAGTCTCATCTTCAAGAACCAAAATTTTATTCATAAAAAAACCTTTTTAGGTAGGTGTGTTAAGGGCACCTCTAAAAACTACTTAAGGGCACCTCTAAAAAAACCATTTAATAAATTTGGGTGGCTTGCTTTTTTGTTCGTTTTTGCGCTTTTTTGCCTTAAA
>DCIZ01000036.1:2738-4280 GCA_002317305.1 Campylobacter sp. UBA1713 | reverse complement strand
CTGGTTTTTAGAGATGCCCTTAAATTTAACCACAAAACAACAAACAACGCCGTCATTAATAGCAAAACCAAAAGAATCTAAACTTGTGAAGGCAAAAATTTGTCAAATTTCAAAACAGTCAGTGCGAAGCCGTCATTCGCAAGGGAGCGTAGCCGACCGAAGAATCCCCCGCCTTTTTAGCGAGTAAAAAACCAAATTCACAAAAAAGCAAATTTCAAAGATTCTACTCCTTTAAATTTCAGGGGATTCTTCGGTCGCTAAACGCTCCCTCAGAATGACGGCGTTGGTTTGAGCGATTCTGTAGAATCGCACATTTCCGCACTCCGCACTCCATTTTCCGTTTTCCGAATCTACTTTGCGTTATATATCTCTTGCGCTGGGCTGTTTGGCGTAGGCGCAGCAGCTGGCGCACTGACAGGAATCTTCACCTCTACTTCACCCTCCGCCTCTGGAGCTACTGGCTTTTCTGGTGCTTCAGCTGGTGCTGGCGGCGCGAATCTTGGCACTTTAAAACCGCCCTCTCGCCCACGCTCTTCACGCACTCCGCGCTCATCTCGAATTTCTCTATATTCACCACGAATTTTCTCGCGCACATCACGCTCTTCGCCAAATTCATCTCTGCCATCAAATTCACGTGGTGCCACTCTCCTTTCACCTCTTTCACCCCACGCATCTTCTCTAAAACCGCCTCTTTTGTAACGCTCATCCACTGGACCTTCAAAACCGCCACGCACATCTCGGCGCCACTCGCCGCGTGGCTCTCTTGGCTCGCCGCGAAATTCGCCACGTGGCTCACGAGGCTCACCTCTTAACTCCTTTGGACCGCGTGGCTCGCCGCGAAATTCACCTTTTGGACCGCGTGGCTCTCGTGGCTCTTTACGCACTTTATCTCGCAAAAGCTTGCCACAAACATTTGGCGACATGAGGTCTTCGTCTCGCTCTAGTTTTGCCATGTTTTGACGCATCGCATGGCGAAAATCTTTCTCAAATTCCGTGCGCGCTTTCTCGTCAAGTTTATCTTTGTAAGCACGAATTTTCGCGTGAAGTTCATAGTTTGTTTTACACTGCTCCAAAACATTTTTTGAGCTCTCCGCAAGAATTCGGCTATTTTCAAAAAGCTGGTTGCTAAATTCAGTCGCCTCATTTGCAAAAAGCGAACTAGCAAAGACCAAACCACACGTTAAAAATAGAACTTTTTTCATTTTACTCTCCTTGTTTTAAAGTGTGAAATTATAGCGATTTATTGTTAAGAAAAGTTAAATTTTAGTCTTAAAAGAAAAAAAGTAAAATCAGTGCGAAGCCGTCATTCTGAGCGCTGGCGAAGAATCCCCCGCCTTTTGAGCGAGTAGAATCGTAAAATTCACAAAAAGCCCGAACCAACGCCGTCATTCTGAGGGAGGCGTAGCCGACCGAAGAATCCCCCGACTTTTTAGCGAGTAAAAAAGTCAAATTTACAAAAAAGCGAATTTTCACAATTTCCATTTTCCGCTTTCCGAACAGGGTCGCAGGGACGGTAGCCCCCGTCCCTCGCCGTTTTTCTTT
>DCIZ01000036.1:0-2686 GCA_002317305.1 Campylobacter sp. UBA1713 | reverse complement strand
ATAAAAAAGCGATAGCTTTTTGTTCGGAAAACGGAAAACAGAAAACGGAATTTGTGGAAATTTGCTTTTTTTGTGAATTTGACGATTCTATTTGCTAAAACTCCACACTCCACATTCTGAACGCATTCTGAACGCACTACGCACTAAATTTTCCGTTAAAAATACTTCACCACGCGGTTTTTGTAGCTTCTGCTGTTTGGCTCTTTTTCATCTTGTTTAAGCGTTAGCTCCTCGTCCTCAAAGAGTGAAGTCGTCTTCATGTCTACCTTTTTCGGACGTGCTTTGTTAAACTGGTTTGAACGCATCGCCGCTTTAAGTGCTAGCTTTTCACTCTCTCTAGCTTTTGCCTCCTCCTCCGTCTCAACGCTTACCAAATTTACAGTCTTGACACTCTTATTTACTTTGCCAGCACCGCCCGCATCACCATTTTCAGCCACCGAAATCTCTCCGCTCACATCTTCAGCCACTTCGTTTGCCACGTTTGCATGGTCGTCAGCACTTGCCGCTTCTACCTCGACCTTTTTTACCTTGTCAAAAGTCGACTTCGTGTGCTTTGCCACTTTTCCGCCCAGCGCCTTTGCCACGTCGCCTTTAACCTCCACAACTTCGCTTATGCGAGTCTCTGCCCCTTCAACACTCTCTATTTTTCCAGTTATAGCCTCGACCTTCAACTCCGCCTTTGACCCTGCATTTTTCGCCACGACATCGCCTGCCAAATTTACATCCGCCTCACCAACTCTTTCAACGCCTTTTTTAACGCTAGCCAAATTTAGCCCACCGCCAGCACCACCTCTCTCGACCACACCCAAGTCCGCCACAAGCACGCCACTTTTTAGCGACTGAAAGTGCATTTTTGCAAGCTCTTCGCGCACAAAAAGCTTGTTTATCTTCTCTACAAAATCAAGCGGATTTATGTCAGATGAACCCACCGAGATGCCAAAGTGTAGGTGCGGACCGCTACTTCGCCCCGTGTTGCCACTATACGCCAGCAACTGCCCACGCTCGACTACATCGCCCGGCTTGACGACTATCTTGCTTAGGTGAAAATATTTGCTAAAAATCCCGCCACCGTGGTCTACTATCACCGTTCCGCCAGACAAAAACCGCTCCTTTGCCAGCCTCACGACACCACGATTTGTCGAGACTATCTTTGTCCCCACAGGCGCACGAAAGTCCGTTCCGCCGTGAAAACTCCGCAAAACTCCGTTATAAGTCCGCGCTCCGCCATATTTGCTCGTTATAAAGCTGTTGAGTGGCAACAAAAAGGGCTCGTTAAACAAAATTTGCCTGTTTGCGTGCGCGTAGATGGCGACTGCTTCTTTATATTCGCGCGAAATCCGCCGTGCTTTGTCCTGTGAGTAGTGAATTCTGGACGGCTCAACACGCAAAATTTCTGTGTGATATTTTTGTTTTTCGAGACGAAAAAAGAGATGCTCTTCGCCGTTTTGCAAATTTATCCCGTTTTTTTGCCTATAATGAGCCGAAACGATGGTAAAAACCAGCGAATCATCTGTCGGATGAGCCAGCCATTCGCTACCTTTTTCGCCCACAAAAAGGCTCTTTGCACGATCTTTTTGAATCAAGACGACCTCAACTTCGCCGTTGTGAATCACAGCACCAAACGCCACCAAAAATGAACAAAAAAGCAGAACTAAACCACGCACGCTAGCCCCTTTTTAGATCGCATAGAGAGAGTAAAAGCGCTTTTTGCTGATGGGCGAGTATTGGTTTAAAAACTCAAACGCCTCTTCAGAATCGCCGTCCATGTAGCTTTTTATCTCCTCTATTAGCTCATAAAGCTCCTCGTCATCAAGGTTTTCAAACTCACCACAATCTTCTAAAATTTCTTGCATTTTTGCTTCTAGCTCCATCTCATCGTAACTCATCTTTTCTCCTGTTAACTGTTAAATTTGAAATTTTATTTCGATTCACGCACTCGCGTTAGCACAACTTATATCATTTCAATCCACGCGCCCGCGTGGGGCGCGACGCGATGAGTTTGCGGGCTACGTCGCCGAGCAACTCAATTTCAATCCACGCGCCCGCGTGGGGCGCGACTAGGTGTTAGTTTTGTCGCATTACCTAACGACCTCAATTTCAATCCACGCGCCCGCGTGGGGCGCGACGGCGGTGAAAAGGCTAGAAATAGACCTTAACACTACATTTCAATCCACGCGCCCGCGTGGGGCGCGACTCTATATTATCATACATCTTGATATCGGACAACTATTTCAATCCACGCGCCCGCGTGGGGCGCGACTGGAATTCGGTCGGGGTGTTTCGCATTATCATAGTATTTCAATCCACGCGCCCGCGTGGGGCGCGACTGCCAATATTAACTTAACATTAGCAGAAAATTTACTTAACGTAAATAATGTGATAATTTTAACCATTTTTTCCTGAATTTTAGCTTAAAACACGAAAAAATTTTTACTAAAAACGCTAGCAGTCTGAAA
Source organism: Campylobacter sp. UBA1713 (assembly GCA_002317305.1). Classification (GTDB taxonomy): domain Bacteria; phylum Campylobacterota; class Campylobacteria; order Campylobacterales; family Campylobacteraceae; genus Campylobacter. The sequence goes on along the minus strand of DCIZ01000036.1, from coordinate 230 downwards.
AATAAAAAATTTTGGAGTGCGAACCTCCTAGGGAATTCATGTGAGACTGGGGTTCGCACTCGCAAATTTGCAAATTTACAAAAGGTCAAATTTGCTTTTTGTTTAGTTTTTGTTTGGTTTATTTGGCATTTTGGGCTTTAAATTTGTAAAAACAAGAGTGCGAAAAACAAAAATATACAAACACAAAAAAAGCTAAAACCAACGACGTCATTCTGAGGGAGCGAAGCGAC
>DCIZ01000032.1:1113-4548 GCA_002317305.1 Campylobacter sp. UBA1713 | reverse complement strand
TTTTTGCAAAGCAAAAATGTTTCTTTAAATTCACAAAAAAGCAAATTTGACTTTTTACGCCCTTGCCAGGCGTGGGATTCTTCGGTCGCTGTCGCCTCGCTTACAAATGACGGCGTTTATTTGACTTTTTTCGATGTTTGAATAATTTTTTGTTTCGTCTCTTTTACAAATGATAACTCACGTTTTATTTATCATATTTCTTAAATTTGAATTTTATTAGCTTATTTTCAGCTTTGTTTTGGTAGAATCGGCGTTTATTTTAATTTTTAGTGAAAGGATTTACTGTGCCAACTATAAATCAACTAGTTCGCAAGGAGCGTAAGAAGGTGACTTACAAGTCAAAATCACCTGCGTTAAAAGAGTGCCCGCAGAGGAGAGGCGTTTGCACGAGGGTCTATACAACCACCCCAAAAAAGCCAAACTCAGCGCTTAGAAAAGTCGCCAAAGTCCGTTTGACAAGCGGTTTTGAGGTCATTAGCTACATTGGCGGTGAGGGGCACAATCTTCAAGAGCACAGCATCGTGCTAGTTCGTGGCGGTCGTGTTAAGGACTTGCCGGGTGTGAAGTATCATATCGTTCGTGGAGCGCTTGATACGGCAGGAGTTGCAAAGAGAACTGTTTCTAGGTCTAAGTATGGTGCGAAACGCCCAAAAGAGACTAAGAAAAAGTAGTCTATTTGTTAGCAGATTTAGCATTTAGTGGCTAAATTTGAGTAAAATTTAAATTTGAAGGAAATACAATGAGAAGAAGAAAAGCCCCTGTTAGAGAGGTGTTGGCTGACCCAATCTATGGAAGTAAAGTAATCACTAAATTTATTAACGCTTTGATGTATGACGGCAAAAAAAGCGTGGCAACAGAGTTGATGTATGGTGCTATTCAGGCTATCGAGGCAAAGAGTAGCGACAAAAAAGGCATCGAGATCTTCGAGGCAGCGATGGACAACGTTAAGCCTATCATGGAAGTTAGAAGTCGCCGTGTTGGTGGTGCTACCTATCAAGTGCCTGTTGAGGTGCGCCCAACTAGACAACAAGCACTAGCTATCCGCTGGATCATTAGTTACGCAAGAAAGAGAAGTGAGCGAACGATGGTCGAAAAGCTTGCTGGTGAGCTACTTGATGCGGCAAACAACAAAGGTGCTTCATTTAAAAAGAAAGAAGATACCTACAAAATGGCGGAGGCAAACAAGGCGTTTGCTCACTACCGCTGGTAAGATGGGAGGAAAAAAATGGCAAGAAAAACTCCGTTAAATATGGTTAGAAACATAGGCATTTGTGCGCACATTGATGCGGGCAAGACGACTACGAGTGAGCGAATTTTGTTCTTTACGGGCATGAGCCACAAGATAGGCGAGGTGCATGATGGTGCAGCTACGATGGACTGGATGGAGCAAGAAAAAGAGCGTGGAATCACCATCACGTCGGCAGCGACTACATGTTTTTGGAAAGATCACCAAATCAACTTGATAGACACCCCAGGACACGTTGACTTTACGGTAGAGGTTGAGCGCTCGATGCGTGTTTTGGACGGCGCAGTTAGTGTCTTTTGTGCGGTTGGTGGCGTTCAGCCACAGAGTGAAACCGTGTGGAGACAGGCAAACAAATACCGCGTTCCACGCATGGTTTTTGTAAACAAAATGGACAGAACGGGTGCGAATTTTTTCAACGTAGAGAGTCAAATTCGAAACCGACTAAAAGCAAATCCAGTTCCGATTCAAATTCCTATTGGCGCTGAAGATGCATTTAGAGGTGTCGTAGATCTAGTAACGATGAAAGCATTTGTGTGGGAAGACAACAAACCAACAGACTACAAAGAGATAGAGATTCCAGCTGATCTTTTAGAGCAAGCAGAAGAGTATAGAACAAAGATGATCGAGGCAGTCGCTGAGACAGATGATGCTTTGATGGAGAAGTATTTTGGTGGTGAGGAGCTCACTGTCGAGGAGATTCGGGCAGGACTAAAAAAAGGGTGTTTGTCGATGACTATCATTCCGATGCTTTGCGGAACGGCGTTTAAAAACAAGGGCGTTCAGCCGTTGCTTGATGCGGTTACTATGTATTTGCCAGCACCAGATGAAGTTGAGGCTATCAAAGGTCAATACGAAGATGGACGTGAGTGCATCGTAGGTAGCGAGGACGATGGCGAATTTGCAGGACTTGCGTTTAAGATTATGACCGACCCATTTGTCGGACAGCTAACTTTTGTGCGTGTGTATAGAGGTTGTTTAGAGAGTGGAAGTTATGCTTATAACACAGTTAAGGACAAAAAAGAGCGAATCGGACGACTTTTAAAGATGCACTCAAACAAACGAGAAGAGGTTGGCATCATTCACGCAGGCGAGATAGGTGCGGTTGTGGGACTAAAAGAGACTTTGACAGGCGACACGCTTGCTAGCGAAAAAGACCCAGTTATTTTGGAAAAAATGGACTTCCCAGAGCCAGTTATTAGCGTTGCAGTTGAGCCAAAGACAAAGGCGGACCAAGAGAAGATGGGACTAGCACTTCAAAAATTAGCGCAAGAAGACCCGAGCTTTAGAGTTAGCACAGATGAGGAGAGCGGACAAACCATCATTAGCGGTATGGGCGAGCTTCACCTAGAGATCATTGTGGATCGTATGATGCGTGAATTTAAGGTAGAGGCGGAGGTAGGTGCGCCACAGGTTGCTTATCGAGAGACTATCCGAAAGAGTGTGAATCAAGAATACAAATATGCAAAACAGTCAGGCGGTCGAGGACAATACGGACACGTGTTCTTAAAGCTTGAGCCACTTGAGCCAGCGAGCGGTTTTGAATTTGTAAACGAGATTAAGGGCGGTTCTGTTCCAAAAGAGTATATTCCAGCGGTTGAAAAGGGTTGTCGTGAGGCGCTTCAAAACGGCGTTTTGGCTGGGTATCCTGTCGAGGACGTGCGTGTTACTCTTTATGATGGTAGCTACCATGAGGTCGATAGTTCGGAGATGGCGTTTAAGCTTGCAGCTTCGATGGGCTTTAAAGAGGGCGCTAGAAAAGCAGGTGCGGTTATTTTGGAGCCTATGATGAAAGTCGAGGTCGAGACACCAGAAGATTATATGGGTGATGTCATCGGCGACTTAAACAAACGCCGCGGACAGGTAAATTCGATGGACGAGAGAGCGGGCAACAAGGTCATTACGGCATTTTGTCCTCTTGCGGAGATGTTTGGCTACTCAACAGATCTTCGTTCTCAAACACAAGGGCGAGCGACTTACTCTATGGAATTTGACCACTATGATGAAGTTCCACGCAACGTAAGCGAGGAGATCATTAAAAAGAGAAGTAACAACTAAGAGTTGTGACGGCGCCTCGCTAGCCGTTGAAATTTTTTTGGATTGGTTTTTTGAGGCGTCTAAGGGCATCTCTAAAAACCAGTTTGGCTTGATTTTCACAGAAACTTCGTTTTGTGGAGTGTTTTTAGGAGATT
>DCIZ01000032.1:0-1055 GCA_002317305.1 Campylobacter sp. UBA1713 | reverse complement strand
GTAAAAATATACAAACGAAGTTCCTTGAAAAACAAACACAAAAGCAAGCCACCCAAATTTATTAAATGGTTTTTTAGAGGTGCCCTTAAATTTGTCTATTAAATAAGGAGAGAGTAATGGAGATTAGCGTTCTTTTATCGGAGCTTGGGTATTCGGCAAACGAAGGTTTGACAAAACAAGTTCAAGCAATTTTATCTAAGTGCGATTTAAATAGTGCAGAGCTTTCCCACTTGATAGCACTTCATGACAAGATCGGCAAATTTAACGGATTTGTCGCACTTTCAAATAGCGATGATGTCTTTAAGATCAAGTGTCAAGGTGCGCCTAGTGATGTTCGAAATTTCAACGAGATAGTAAAAGAGTGGGCGGCGAAATATCAGCTAAAAGTTGAAAAAGTTGAAGGCAAAGATACCTACTACCTACTTGGTAGATTATGATTTTTGCCATTGTGGACATTTGGCTTTGTTTTGGAGAATTTGGCAGTTTTGCTATATAAGCCAAATGTCAAAGTCCAAATCCACAAACCTACACACAAATTTACACTTTTAAACTAATTTAAACTAAGGATTTTCGTGCGTCTGTTTTTTTTGTTTATATCTTCTTTTTTACTAATCGGTTGTGCCACAAAACAAAATGCACCGCAGCTTTCTTACCCAAATTTTAGAGATGACCCGCAGTTTATAAAGCTAAATAGCACTTGTAAAAGCGGTAACGAATTTTTTTGTAATCAGCTTGGCGAGTATTTTTATGCTAGATTTGACTATGGAAACGCTTTGAAAGTTTTTGACTACAGCTGTGCCAAATTTAAAAATGCAAATTCATGTATGAGAGTAGGGACGATGCTAGAAAACGGCGAAGGAATCGCACCTGACAAACACAACGCACAAAAAGTTTTTAGATTCTTGTGTTTTAGAGGTGAAGAGGAAGCGTGTAAAAAAATGGCTCGGTAAAATTTGACCTGTTTGTTATCTTTTGGCAAATAACTTTCTGTTAAAAACTAGCCTAACGGCGGTTTTGACCGAGCCAAAATGCTTTTAGGGCATCTCTAAAAACCA
>DCIZ01000152.1 GCA_002317305.1 Campylobacter sp. UBA1713 | reverse complement strand
CATGTGCAAACAAGTCGGCTGTAACGGCAATCTAAACTGGCAAGGTAACTGGTATAACGATGATGGATATAACTATGATGAGTAGTTTTTGGAAAAGAGTTAAAAGAGGACACAGATATCAAAATATTTGTAATAAAACTAGATTTGATAGATGACTTGTTAAGGTAGGACTCTCTAATACATCTAGCCTTATTGATTTTAAAGAAAACGAGCGCATTCGTTTGAAATATTTGTATTTTTCTTTAGTAGGTTTTTCAACTTTTGTTGTAGCCGTAGTGTTAGCTTCAAATGTTTACAAGCTAGATTTGAGTGTTGGCGTTTGTAAATTTATAGAATCTGCTGTGATGTTTGGTTGGTTTTTTGGCAACTGGATTTATATGTCATATTGTATAGGTGAAATTCTTGAAAACGGCGAGATAGACGATGGCGAAAAGGTAGAAAAAGATGAAAATGTTTAAAGTGTGTGAAGCAAATTCGCAAAACGTAAATTTTGGTGGTAGCACTGGCACTGGCACCCCTTTTGCCAACGCCGTAAATTCAGCAAACACCATGCAAAGCGGCGATGGGGTTTATGACTTTACGCTTACAGAAGCCTACGATGTCCAAAGAGAGCACGCACAAAACGGCATCGCCACTACCATCGTCAAAGATGAGAGAAGTCCAGGTGGTTACATAGTAACGCAAAGTCAAGAGGCACATGTGCTCCCTAGCGGTTTAGAAAAACGCAACTTAACAGAAGCTGAAAAGGTGGCTTTTAACGTGGCTGGAGCTACAACTGCTGCAACGATCGGTGGTGTGGCGTGTTGGAGAATCCCAACTTGTGCCAACTATGTAACAGGCTCATATGCTACGGCGGCTACGGCGCTTTTTGAGTATGGTGTGCAGGGACAGATGGCTACTGGAGCGGCGACTAGCTATCTTACAAATGCATACTATAGGACAAGCAACTGGCTTTTAGCACATCCCGAACGTGTGGAAAGATTAAACTCGGCTGTTGTTAATGCCGCAGAAGCTGTCGGATCATACCTAATACCAGGTCCGCCAGATCAAAGCAAGGCTGGATGGTTTGGATATATATCTGGAGTTTTGAAAGATACTGCTGAAGGGAAAAGTCTAATTAATGATTATCTAAATAGCTTTAAGCCATATGTCGATAATAGCAACAACAAGAGTGGTAAGTAGGAGGCGGTCATGGATAACTTATGGCTTATTGTAATATTTGTTGTAATTTTGCTTGTTGTTCGGGCAAAACCGCTGATGTTTTTTCTTTTTGGAGCGATTTGGCTTTATGATATTTTTGGATATTTGTTCGGTTTTAAGGTATATTCAAAAAGCGGTAGTTATGTAGTAACCGAAGAGCAAGCGAAATTTGCTTTTGTTTTTATGTTGGTGCTTATGGTTGTGGGATTTTTAGTAAAACGATGTAATGATTCAAATTTGAAAGATGAGTTACAGGTTAAGTCGCATGGTAGAGTGCTTTTTAAAACAGGCAAATGCCCCACATGCAAAGAGGTCTACGACAGCGAGCGGTTTGACCTATACGAGTGCCCGACTTGTAACGAGAAACTCATAGAAGTCGGCAAATATTACGACCTGCATCCAGAAGAGCGCGGGTGAGGCGGCATCGCACAAACAAAGAACCAAAATTTGTTAAAACGCAAATTTTAACCGCCTTTTAACGCAAATTTAGCTAAAATCGTGCTTTTAAACACGAAAAAGGAAAAAATATGACCATGACGCTAACGTTTAGTGCGCCAAATGAGGCGATTCTAAAAGATGTAAAAAGTGCTGTAGAGAGCATCGTAAAGCTGAATCCAAAAGTCAAGTGCGAAGTGAAAAAGGGCGAGATTTATGAAGCTTTGGAGGAGGTCAGAAGCGGTAAAACAGAGAAATTTTCGGACTTCAACAAGTGCATCAAAGAGCTAATGCGATGAAAATGCCGACTTTTGAAAAGACAAAATATGATGTAGAATTTTCTCATAAATTTAAAAAAGGCTTTAAAAAGCTAGTGTTTGACGAGAAAGTTTTGGTAGCAAAACTAATGTGGCGGCTAGCAAACGGCGAGGTTTTAGAGGCGCGGTTTAAAGACCACGCTTTGAGGGGTGAATTTACTGGACTTCGTGAGTGCCACGTAAGACCTGACCTTTTGCTTGTCTATGAACGCCGTGATGACGTGCTAGTGCTTGTGTGCGTTAGCGTTGGCTCGCATGCTGAAATTTTTGGGTAGTTTTTTGGTAGTTTTTGGTTGGTTTTTAGGCGAATGTGTTTTTTATGGAGTGTAAAAAAACGGGTGGTGCTAGCTTTGGTGGCGGTTCGGGTGGCGTTGGCTTTGGCGGTTTGGGCGTTGGTTTTAGCGTTGGCAGTAGCTCAAACGCAAACGCAAATTTGACAAATTCGAATTTTGCAAATGCAGATTCAAAAAATTCAAATTTAGGCGATTCAGCAAACCCAAATTCAAATTTCGGTAGCCTAGCAAGCAGAGATGGCATAAATTTTAAAGCGGTGTTAAGTGGCGAAACTGATTCTCAAAACACGGAATTTATAAACCAACCAAGCGATGAGATCATAAAAAACACGCTTGAGTATTACCAGCAAGACAACAGCCAAAATGCGCATCTCACAATTTACGTTCACGGGACGTTTGCTAGTAATGAGACAAACGACAAACCGCTCATAAATGCCATTTCGCAGACGTTTAACGAGGAAGTGATGCAGTTTGGCTGGAGTGGAGAAAACACAAGAGAGGCAAGGGCGAAGGCGGCGGCAGACCTAGCTAAATACATAGAAAACTACAAATTTAGCGAGGGCGAAAAGCTAAATGCAGTCGCGCATTCGCACGGCGGAAATGTGCTAAAGTGGCTAACTCAAATTTACACAGGAGAGAAAAAAGTGGACAATGTTATATTTTTAGGAACGCCAGTAAGAGAGGACTACAAAGTGAATTTCAACGCCATTTCGCCTAGTGCAAACATCTTAAACGTCTATGACAAGAACGACTTGGTGCAGGTGGGCGGCGGGACAGACACAGTGTTTTATGTGTTGCCAATAAGCACACCTAAATTCGCCAATCGCACAATACAAGACACTCGTGTTAAGAATGTTGAGATAGAAACTGTTGGTAACAAGATGATGGATTTTGATGATGTGCTAGATAATAGCTTGATTAGATTGATAAATAACGCCATTCATGGTGTAGATGCTCATGGCAACGTTCGGACAGCGCCAATTTGGAATAAATTTATCGATTCTAATATACAAAAAAGATAGATATTTTTGTGGTAACCTCAATTTGCCACTTCTAGCCAAAATGTAAGGCGTTTTAATGATTTGGATTTTTAGTGTATTTATTATTTTGTTATTTATGATCGAATTTGCAAACATAAAAAGTGTTATTGAAAACTTTTTTGAGTTGGTGCTTTATTTTTTATTGTTCTTGTCTATATTTGGTTTTATGCTTATGTTATTTTTTATTATATCTTGCATAAAATCAAATGTGCCAGAAGGGTTTATTGTGGTGCATTTTGTCGCTATTTGCAACTCTTTCATTATCTTGGCACAGGCAGTTCACAACTGCTTTTTGATTTTGTTTGTAAGAAAAGATGCGGTTAAATTTCAAAAATGTAAAATATCTTTATGCGTGTGTTTTGCGTTTTTTCTTGTAAATATTGCGTTTTTCAATGTATACCGGTTGTTTTAGAGTTCCTTTAAATTTCCCTTTAACCTAAATTTAGCTAAAATTTCGTTAGAATTTTTGACAAAAAGGAGTAGAGATGATGCTCATGTTTACTAAAATTCAAATGGCAAACATAACGGTAAACATAAAGCAAAAGTCAAAAAAAACAAAACATCTACACACAAAGATTTTAAAACCAAGAAAAAAACAGAAGCTATAGGCGGTGGTTTTAACACTGGCGTTCAGCCCGAAACGCAAATTTCAGAGCACTTTCCACTATACGACGACTTTACGCCAGCGCTAGCAAACGGCATCCCGACTTTGCAGCAAAGTTTCACAGAGTGGGTGGTTTTCGCAAAAACTGCAGAGGAGGCGGAGCTTTACGGAAATGACTGGAAATTTAATCCTGCAAAAGATGTAGATATGCGTGGCACGGGGAATTATTTAGAAGCATTGAACGAAGCTTTTAAGCGAACTGGGGTTTCTAAAAGCGAATTTGAAGTTGTGGAGTGGGGGAAAAATATTTACGGAAAATCAGTTCCTGTAGAATATAGCGGTCCACGTGGTGCAAATGTAAATTTAGATATACCAAAATTCAACAATATTGATGATTATGGCAATTTAAAAGAAGGTCCGTTTGAACCGCATATTGGCTATAGAACGCAAAAGGGTAGCAAGATAAATGGGCATATTTTTGTAGATGGCATTCCAGCTACTAGGTTTAAACCAAAGGAGAAAAAATGATATATGAATTAGAAGATTTAAATAACGAAGCAACATCGCTTAGGTTTGAGCATAGGCTTTTGTTTGGTAAAGAAGCGGAATTTGTTGTAAACAACGCCATTGAAAAATTTGTGCCATTTAGAATTTATGGACATCGGCAAATTGGCAGAAGCGATGTGAAGTTGCAAACTGAAGAATGGGAGAGTAAATTTTCTAGCCTTTATATAAAAAACGAAAAAATTTGGGTCTTTTTTGGAGAAAAAGATGGAGTTTTTGAGCTATCCGATGGTTCCAAATTTAGCGAGTTGGTGAGCAAGTGTATTTCAATGGAATATTTCATCACGAACGAAAAATTCGAGTATCTTGTGGCCGTTTGCTGGTATACCATTGAAATTTTGTACGAGACTTCTTTAAAGGGTATATCTAAAAAACTAGTCTAGCTTGATTTTTAAAGAAACATCGGCTACGACGAGCACTTTGCTTGTTTTCAGTGATTTTTTGTTTTAAAACAAGGAGC
>DCIZ01000078.1:3769-19671 GCA_002317305.1 Campylobacter sp. UBA1713 | reverse complement strand
AGCTTCAGCGAAAAAGAAAACGGTGGCGGGACTACAAAAAAGCGATAGCTTTTTACCTATCGGAAAGCGGAATGCGAAGTGCGGAAAACGGAATTTGTCAAAATTTGCTTTTTCGTGAATTTTTAAAGTTTCTACTTGACTTTTTTTGACAACCGTAAATTTCCACATTCTGCATTCCGAACGCACTCCGAATCAACAAAAAATAAATAAAAGCTTAATTTAAGAAAACTTTAAATATAATCGCTCATTTTTCTTTACAAATTTTGCCTAAAATGGTTAAAAAGGGTTAAAAAATGGTCTATAAAGTTGATTTTTATGCGACTCTTGTCTGCGTTGTTCTCGTGCTTTTGCTCGGGTCATATATCATAAAAAGAGTTCGTTTTTTCCAGGATTACAGCATTCCAGAGCCCGTTGTCGGTGGGCTTTTGGTGGCACTAGTATTTTTAGTGTTACGCCAAACAGCTGGCATTGAGTTTAAATTTGACACAAGCATGAAAGACCCACTCATGCTTGCATTTTTTTCTAGTGTTGGACTGCTAGCCGACCTCTCTTCGCTGAAAAAAGGCGGATTAAGGCTAGTCGTCTTTCTAGCATGTGTTAGCGTTTTGCTCATCATGCAAAATGTAGTCGGCATCGGCATCGCGGGGCTTTTGGGCGAAAATTCACTCATCGGGCTTTTGAGCGGTAGCATCACCATGACTGGCGGGCACGGCACGGGCGCGGCGTGGGCGAGTGTATTTGTAAAAGAACCTTACAACTTTTCAGTAGCCACAGAAGTCGCTATGGCGAGTGCCACTTTTGGACTGGTTGCTGGCGGAATCATAGGCGGTCCAGTCGCTCGCTACATCATAAAAAAATACGACCTAAAAACGCCGGGTGCAACTGATGGCGAAGAGGTCGCCATGACAAATTTCGAAGAGCCACAAAAAGAGCGCCTAATAACACAAAAGTCGTTCATAGAGAGCCTTGCGCTCATTAGCGTCTGTTTGCTCGGAGGCACCTACATAGACGGCGTTGTAAAGTCGGTTAGTAGTCTAACTGTGCCTACTTTTGTCTACTGCCTCGTCATCGGGCTTGTGCTACGAAACACGCTTGGCGCACTTAAAATTTTTGAGGTGTTTGACAAAGAGGTGAGTTTGCTAGGAAACGTGAGTTTGTCGCTATTTTTGGCACTTTCGCTAATGACTATAAATTTATGGCAGCTCGTGAGCCTCGCTTTGCCTATAGCGACCATTTTAACCGTTCAAGTGGCGTTGACGATATTTTTTGCCGTTCACGTTACGTTTAGGTTTTCTGGCAAAGACTACGATGCAGCGGTTTTGTCAGCAGGGCACTGCGGGTTTGGACTGGGCGCTACGCCTACGGCGATGGTAAATATGCAGGCGGTTACTAGCCGTTATGGCATGAGCCACTTGGCGTTCATCATCGTGCCGCTTTGCGGAGCGTTTTTGGTGGACATCGTAAATTTGTCTGTGATTACATTTTTCTTAAAATTTGTGGGGTGATTCTAATTCAGATTGCTGTCGCGCTACACGCGGGCGCGTGGATCGAAATGAGGTGAAAGTATGGCGTTGGTTGATTTGATTGAAGTTAGTAAAAGATTTGGCGAAAAGGTGATTCTAAACGAGGCGAGTTTTAGCATAAGCAAAAATGAACGCATCGCTATCATTGGCAAAAATGGTGGCGGAAAGAGCACCATGATGAAAATTTTGTGTGGCGAAGTCGCACCAGATTCTGGTCGCATTATTACACAAAACGGCATCACAGTTGAGATGCTTAACCAAAATCCTACTTTTAGCCCCACTTTGACCGTCAGAGAGGCGCTAGAACTAGAGCTACGCGAAATTTTTCAGGCGTTAAAAGATTACGAAGAGACACTAACGCTTGCATCGCTTGACCACACAAACAAAGAGCTACAACATCGCCAAAATGAGCTACTCAAATTTATTGAGAGTAAAGATGGCTGGAACATAGAGAACAAAATAGAACGCATCCTTGACAGCTTTGCACTTAGAGAGTTTGAAAACCGCTCCATCGGTAGCCTAAGCGGTGGCGAAACAAGACGTGTGGCACTCGGTGCGCTCATCTTAAAAAAACCAGACGTTTTGCTACTTGACGAGCCGACAAACCACCTTGACGTTTACATGGTTCGCTTCCTCGAAGACCTACTTTTAAGCACGAATCAAACCATCGTTTTCATTAGCCACGACCGCTACTTCATAGACAGGCTGGCGACTAGAAGTGTCGAGATAGAAGACGGGAGTTTGCGGAGTTTTGACGGAGGCTACGCCAACTACCTCACCAAAAAAGAGGAGATAGTCGCCAGCCTCGCAAAGTCGCACGAGACGCTTGTAAAGTGGCTAAAAAGCGAAGAGGAGTGGCTACGGCGTGGCGTAAAAGCACGCCTAAAACGCAACGAAGGACGCAAACAACGCATCCTCGCCATGCGTGAAGAAGCCAAAAAAAACCCGGGCGTCATCAGGCGAGTTAGACTAGAGCTTGAGCGCGCCACAAAGAGTTTTCAAAATGGCGGGACAAATTTAAACCGAAAAAAAATGCTCTTTGAGTGTAAGAATCTCGGCGTTGAGATAAACGGCAAAAGGCTTTTTGACAAATTTAACACACGCGTTTTGCAGGGCGAAAGGATAGGCATAGTCGGCAAAAATGGCAGTGGCAAAAGCACCCTACTTCGTGTATTTTTAGGCGAGATGTCGCCAAGTGCGGGCGAGGTGAAACGCGGCGAAATTCGCGTGGGCTACTTTGACCAAATGCGAAGCAAAATAGACGATGACAAAAGCATCATTGAGCTCTTTTGTCCAAACGGCGGCGACCACATACTCGTCAAAGGACGCAACTACCACGTCTACGGCTACCTAAAAAATTTTCTTTTTCCAAAAGAATTTCTGGACAAACCTGTGAGCGTTTTAAGCGGTGGCGAAAAAAACCGCCTCGCACTTGCACTACTTTTTACACAAGAATATGACTGCCTTGTGCTGGACGAACCAACAAACGACCTTGACATAGCTACCATCAACATACTTGAGGAGTATCTACTCAGCTTTGAGGGCGCGATTCTCATCGTCAGCCATGACCGCTACTTTATAGACAAGATCACAAACAAACTTTGGGCTTACGAAGGTGAAAACATAAACCAAATTTACATGGAATATAGCGAATACCTCGACTACGAAGAGGAGCTGGGCGAGGTAAATTCGCTGGAAGTGGAGTTTGGCGGTGTTGCAAATTTAACAGAAAATCACAAAAATTCGGCTGAAAACGAGAGTGGCGTAAAGAGAAAAACGCCGCCGAAGCTTAGCTACAAACAGAAGCAAATTTTAGAAAATCACCCCGCTTTGATAGAAGCATGCGAGAGACGCATAGCAGAGCTAAACGAGTCGCTTAGTAACCCAGAAATTTACAAAAAACTCGGCATTCAAGCACTTTTTGAGGAGCTAGAAGATAAAAAAGCGGAGCTAAAAGAGATGGAAAACGAGTATTTTGCTGTGCTTGAGGTCGTGGGCTAACTAGAAAACAGAGTACGGAAAACAGAAAACGGAATTTGTAAAATTCGCTTTTTCGTGAATTTTAAAGTTTCTACTCGCCTAAAAGGCAGGGGATTATTCGGGTCGCTAAACGCTCCCTCAGAATGACGGCGGTCTGTTTGTGAATTCTCAAGAATCGCAGTTTCCGCACTCCGCATTCCTAACACACTCCGTTTTCCGTTTTCCGTTTTCCGTTTTCCGTTTTCCGAATGCACTTCGCATTTAAATTTAATTCTAAAACAAAAAAACAAAAAAACAAGGTAAAAAATGTTATCACTCATCATTCTTTTCGTTTTCGGCGGTTTTGTCGGTTTCTGTTCGGGATTCTTTGGCATCGGCGGTGGCTCCATTATAGTCGCTGTCCTCATCTACTTTGGCTACGATGTCAAAGAAGCCATCGGCGTAAGTGTCGTTCAGATGGTGTTTAGCTCGGTTTTTGGCTCATACATAAACTACAAAAAAGGCGTTTTAAAATTTGGCGACAGCATCTTTGTCGGCTTTGGCGGCTTGCTCGGCGGCTTTTTAAGCGGTCCAGTCATCAGCGCCGTCCCATCACTCTACCTACTCTACCTCTTTGCATTTTTGCTCGTCATCATGATAGTTCGCGGTTTCCTAAAAGTCTCGTTTGTCTCTCGTGAGATAAAGCCGCCTCAAATAGTGCTCGTGCTCATCGGTGCGGCGTGTGGCGTGCTCGGCATTAGCGTTGGCATCGGCGGCGGAATGCTCATCTCGCTTGTATTTTTTGGTTTTTTGGGTTACGACATAAAAAAAGCCATCTCGATGGGGCTATTTTTCGTGCTTTTCACCAGCGTTGGCGCACTCATCTCGCAAAGCATCGGCGGCAACATAAACTACCAGCTAGGCGTCATTTTGGGAGTTGGCTCGCTTGTGGGCGTATATTTTGGCACGCTTGTTGGCATCGGCATGGCAAAAGAGAAGCAGAACAAATTTAACATAGCCTTTAACGTCATTGTCCTTGTCGCGACCATCGTAAAGATAGTTACCTACTAACACCAAAAACCAAAAACCATTTCGTTTGTTTTACTAGAAACTTCGCAAAATTTCTAGTAAAACCGAAAAGCTTGTTTTTAGAGATGCTCTTAAATTTAGCCTTACACTCGCCCTACTCACTCAAAACTTCCCCAGCTCCGCACACACCTTTTCAAATTTAGCCTTTGCGCTAGCCAAGCCTTCGCGGTTTTGTGCCAGCACACTAACAGGCGCATTTGCCACAAATTTTTCATTTGAAAGCACATGTTTTCAAGCTTTGAAATTTCTTTTATCAATACTCTCATTTTTAGCCTTTAAACACATTTTTAAAATGAAAATCCAAATAACTCTTTCTTTTATCATCTAAAGGCAGATGGTTATAAATTTGCTCTTTTAATCCAAGCCTTTTTATGTTTAAAGGAGTGAGCCAGTTTGAGATAATCATCTTTTTATTTTCTGTAAAAGTTATAAAGCCTTTGTCAAAAAGCTTATCAAAAAGCGGACTTAAAATAAAACCATTTTTCGGATCAAATTTCTCTTTTTCATCACAAAGTGCATAAGGCTTAATGTGGCTTGCTATCAAAAGTCTTTCGTCATTAACCATCGTAATAGGACAAAATGGACACTCTGAAAGTAGACTTTGGCGATATTTTTCTTGCCCTTTTCGTGTGATTATAAATTTAGCTTCTTTTTCTATGTTTTGGCTGTCAACTCCACCTTTTCCATAATTAAAAACTAAGTCATTTATATTTTCAAAATCTACAAAAAGCTTAAAATAATATACAATTTTGCCATTTGGCATAGATAATTTCATAAGCGAAATGTAACTAACAAGTGGCAGAGCTATTTCTCTAATAATTTTGTAAATTTCATCTTTTGAATTTATATACCCACGAGCACCAGTTATTTGACTTTGAATAGTGGCATTAAAAAAGACAATATCATCAAGCTTATCAACTAGAATAATTCTTTGCTTAAACAACTCTTTAAATTCATCTGCTCCTACATAGTTTTGAGTAGGATGTTTATATTCAAGTTTTAAAATTTGCAAATACGACAGTAGATCACTTTTTAAAACAAAACAGTTTAAATTCTTATTTTCAAAGAATTGACCTAAAGTTTCTTTGTTTCCTAGATATAATTTTGCTTCGCCGTGTCCTTTACCAATTTTATTTTTTGGAGTTACGAAACAATCAGGTATTGTAACTTGGTTATCAAAAACATCTATAAATTTCCACTCTTCATTTAGAATTCGCATAACTTATCCTTTAAATTCAGCTCTTTTAATATTGCCATTAAAACATCCACTACAATGCTATTTCCAGCCTGTTGATACATAGCTGTATCGCTAACAACTATCTTAAAGCTATCATCAAAGCCCATTAGCCTTAAACACTCTCTAGGTGTAAGTTTTCTAATCCTACCAGAGTGAGTTACATAGTTATCTACTCCTGCCCTATGCATTTTATGCATACTTTGAAGCAATGGTCTAGCTACTGGCAGATCGGTTTTTGTTGAAGTTTTAAAATTTTTTGTCCCACTTGCTAACACATAATCTGTCAATTTTTGGCTCAAATAATATTTTTCCTCAACTTCATTTACATTAAAAACAAATTCGTCATCGTCCAAAGCCTCGCTAAATACAAAATCACCATGCCAGTTGAATTGCTGGTTTGCCTTTTGGCAAAGTGCTATTTTGCCATTGATTTGCGTGTAGCGTTTTTGTCTATTTTTATGACTTGTTACAAATTTGACACCTTTTTCTTTTAAAAAATATTTACTATCGCAAAAATCTTCTAAAAAATCTTGCATTGTCGTTTTTAATTCAGTTGGCTTAGGAAATTCAAAATTTTGTTTATGCTTAAAACCTACGCAGTAAAGTCTTTCTCTATTTTGCGGTATTCCATAATCCTTACTGTTTAAAACTTTCCAGCATAAATCATAACCACAATGTTCTTTAAAGGTTGTTTGGATTACTTCCCAAGTTTTACCACTGTCATGATTTATCAGCCCTCGCACATTTTCAAATATAAAAATTTCAGGTTCGCACTCTTTTATAACTCTAGCAAACTCCCTAAAAAGCGTTCCTCTGGTATCTTCAAAGCCAAGCCTTTTACCTACCATAGAAAAGGCTTGACATGGAGCACCACCGACTAAAATATCAACTTTGCCCCTAAAATCATTCGCATTAAAATTAACAATATCATCATGCCAATTTTGTGGCTTATAATTTGCTAGGTATGAAGCTTTTACTTTTGGGTTAATATCTCCTGCAAAAATGATTTCGTGAGGAATTTTAAGGCGTTTAAAAGCCTGTTCTATCGCCCCAATTCCACTAAAACAAGTTGCCAACCTAATCTTTTTTTCTAACATTTAAAACCTTTCTAACTCCGCACACACCTTTTCAAATTTAGCCTTTGCGCTAGCCAAGCCTTCGCGGTTTTGTTCCAAAACGCTAGCCGGCGCGTTTGCTACAAATTTCTCGTTATTTTTCTCACAAAACAAATTTTTAAAAGAGACTTTTTCGTAGATTAAATTTTTGTAGCTCTCATACACCTCATACCCTACAAACCGCCGTTCCAGCTCATGAGCCACTTTTAGCGTCGTGCCACTTCCAGCAAAAGGGTCTAGCACCACGTCGCCCACAAACGAGTAGAGTTTTATGAGACGAAACGCGATGGATTCAGGCATAAGCGCTGCGTGCTTGCCAAAGGCTAGGTCGTTTTTGCCCGGAATGGGCAAATTCCAAATTTGCTTCGTAAATTCCACCCACTCAAATTCGCTCAGCCTACTTCTCTCTTTCGTCTCGTTGCTGACCTTTTTGCCGATGCCGTCTTTTACAAAAACGACTATAAATTCGCTCGTGTTTTGTGCATAAAAATTTCTAGGATACGGGTAAGAGCCAAACATAAGTTTTTTTGAGCCGTTTGTCCTGTTCCAAATGTAAAGATCTAACAAAAACAAATTCGTCCCACGCAAGATGGAGTGTTGAATTTCGCTTTGTAGGTCAAAAATGTGCCTGTTGTAGTGTGTGTTTAAGTTGCTTTTTAGCATCGGCATGAGCGGGACGTTTATGCAAAGTTTGCCGTTTTTTGCTAGCACTCTTTCGCACTCACGCCACACCTCTAAAAGCCCGTTTATGTAGTCGTCAAAACTCTCACACCTGCCCAAATCTCCACACTTAACTTCGCTGTGAGTTGCGTTTTGAAAGCCATCTTTTGAGTAGTCTTTTACGTTAAAATACGGCGGACTGGTAACGATGAGATCTACACTTTCGTTTGCTAACTCATGCATGTTTGCTGAACTATGAAAAAAGACTTCATTCATTTATTAGCCTTTGGTTGTATCTTTTCATTACGTTTTGCAAACTAGTTTTATATTTTGCATTTTGGTTAAATTTAAGTTTTAAAGCAAACCCCAAAAAGTCGTCCAAAACAACATCAAGTCCATCAAAACTTAGCCTTATAGCATTTTTGCTATGCGTTAGTGCTTTGTGCGAATTTGCGTCTATGTAGATCAAATTTTGCCAAGCGTCTATGATTTTTAACGCCTCTATGTCTTTGGCAAAATAAAACGGCACGATGTGGTGAAGTTCAAACAAAATATCTTTCACAACTTCGTGATTTTGAAAATACTCATTTTTCGCCACATTGCTTCGTTTAAATTTAAACCCTTTTAGCTCGTTTTTTCCCCTTAAAAACAACCGCCCATTTTTTTCGTCATACTCAAAATACGCCATCAAATTTAAGCTGTCAAAAAGCGTTTGTGCTTCGTTTTTCCAGTTATGAAAATCTCGTTTGTCTGTTTTGTTTCCACCAAATTTATCTGGCTGACAAAAATCATTCACGACCCTAACAACCGCCTTTTGCCTCGCTTTTAGCTGTTTAAATTCGTTTATAAACTCTACAATTTTTTCTTTTGTGATAGTCTCATTTTCGTAACTTTTCCCAAGATAGCTAACAAAAAACATAAATTCATAGATGTCCAAATAACTCTCATTTAAACCGCTTAAAATATCAAAAATATCTTGCACCAAACCGTCAAAAACTCTGTCTAACGCAATGCCTAGAATTTTTTGCTCCTCAAAGAGATTTTTGGCGTTTAAAAACTTTTCAGCCAAAGGCGTAAGCTTCACAAAACGATAATTTCTATAAACCTTGCCAACTTCACAAAGTGTTTTGTTTTTGTCAAATCGCTCAACAAACCCCATTCGTTGCAAATTTACAAAAACGATTTTTCTAACCGCCATATCTGTTACACTTGCGTTAAATTTAGCCAAATCCAAATTTAGATTTTTCAAAAATTCACAAAACGCAAATTCATTTTCGGCGTAACGATAACTCTCTCTAACATCGCCCGTCGTGTGAAACAAAAAGCCATTTTCATCGCCAAATTTAGCCAAATTCGCTAAAACTGCTTTTATGTAGTCTAAACTCCAGCGGTAGTGTTGTAGTTTATGTGTTCCACGATAATATTCTCTTTCAACTCGCCACGCCAAAAATTTCAAACACTCAAAACTCGGCTGAATGCTGGTCAAATCCTCTTTAAAGCCCATTTTAAACTCTCTTTTATATATTTTTCGTTCATCTCGCACCCGACAAATTTACGTCCTAGCTCAAAAGCCACCTCGCACACCACGCCCGAGCCACTAAACAGATCCAGCACCAAGTCGCCCTCACGGCTACTAGCTTTTACCATTCGCTCTATCATCGCCTTTGGCTTTGGCGTGGGGTGGTTTTGTTTTTGCGTTTTGCCACCTACTTTGTTTGTGTGGCGCGTGCTAGCAAACTCCCACACATCTGTGCAAAGCTTGCCATTTGGGTTTGGAAACCACCTTTTGCCATTTTTCAAAATGCCTTTTGTTTTTGCGTGCTCCATTCGCTCCACACTCTCATAAGGCACACGCACACTCTCACAGTCAAAGAGATATTTTTTGCTTTTTGCATAAAACAAAATAGCCTCTTGAGC
This sequence comes from Campylobacter sp. UBA1713, assembly GCA_002317305.1. Lineage (GTDB taxonomy): Bacteria > Campylobacterota > Campylobacteria > Campylobacterales > Campylobacteraceae > Campylobacter. The sequence goes on along the minus strand of DCIZ01000078.1, from coordinate 10,171 downwards.
GTTGTTAAACCGCCTTTTACACGCACTAAAACCATCTTTTTTGTGCCAAACGATCCAGTTTAAAAACTCCGCTTTTCCCTGCAAAAAAGCCACGAAATTCGCCGCATTAAACGGCGTGTTAAAGATGTAAAAACTTCCGCTTTTTTTTAGTTTTGGCAAAAACGCCTCCATCCACGAAAAGCTAAATTCCAAAAATTCCGCCTCGCTTTTAAAAGTATCCCACTCAGCCACGCTTAAATTGTAAGGCGGGTCGATGATAGCTAGTTCCACACTCTCGTCTTTCAAATTTGCCAAAAACTCAAAAACATCGCAAATGTAAATTTTATCTTGCATTTTTTACCAACTCCTAAAACTTCCCCAGCTCCGCACACACCTTTTCAAATTTCGCTTTTGCGCTAGCCAAGCCTTCGCGGTTTTGTTCCAAAACGCTAGCCGGCGCGTTTGCTACAAATTTTTCATTTGAAAGCATGTTTTCAAGCTTACAAATTTCCTTTTCCAGCTTTGCTTTTTGTGCACTCAAACGCGCCTTTATAGCGCTCGTATCTACGCCAGCAAGCTCCACAAAACTCTCGCACCACTCGCTCACGTCTCGCACCGCATCGCCTACTGCGCTCGCCACCACCTCAACGCACTCGCACTTGCTTAAAACCTCGACAAACCGCACCGCACTGCCTAGTTCAAACGGCGTGTTAAATTTGACATACGCCTTTGCGATTTTCGCATTTCCTAGCTCTATAGTCGCTTTTGCACGGCGAATGCTCACCACAGCATCTAGAATCTTTTCGAATTTGTTTAGAATCTCGCCGTCCGCCTCCACAACCGCTGGAAATTCACTCACCATGATGCTCTCAGCGTTTTCCAAATTTGACCCACTCAACTCATGGTAGAGAAATTCCGACAAAAACGGCATGAACGGATGCAAAACTTTCATCGCCTCTTTAAAGATGCTTCCTAGCTCGCCCACTGCGCTTTTGTCCGCTTTACTAAGCTCGATTCCCCAGTCGCAAAAGTCGTCCCACAAAAATTTCTGCACCGCTAGTGCTGCATCGTTAAATCGGTAAGCCTCCAAATTTTCACGCACCACTTTCACACAAATGTCAAATTTAGCTAGCACAAAACGCCCAAGCTCGCTTTTTATCTCCTCGCGCTTAAAGTCCGCAAATTTTTCACAATTCATCAGCAAAAATTTACTTGCATTGTAGAGTTTGTTTGTAAAATTTCGCACCAACAAAAGCGTCTCATCGCTCATGCGAATGTCGCGTCCTGCTACACACAAAAGCGTTAGCGAAAAGCGCAAAATGTCCGCGCTAAATTCATCTATTTTAGAGATGGGGTCTATGACATTTCCGCTACTTTTGCTCATCTTTTTGCCATCTTTGTCTTTTACCAAAGCGTGAAGGTAGATGTGCGGAAACGGCAGCTGTCCCACGGCGTTTTCCGACTGAAACATCATTCTAGCCACCCAGAAAAAGAGTATGTCAAAGCCCGTGATGAGAAGTGAATTTGGGTAAAATTCTTTCAAGTCGCCATCAAACCACTTTTCGTTTTTTAGCGCACTTCCGTTGCCCCAGCCAAGCGTGCTGATGGGCCAAAGCCCGCTAGAAAACCACGTGTCTAGCACGTCCTCGTCTTGTTTAAATTCGCCTTTGCCACACTTTGGACAGCTTTTTGGCGACTCCTCACGCGATGCCCACTCATGCCCGCACTCGCAGTAAAAAACTGGAATTCTGTGTCCCCACCAAAGCTGCCTACTAATGCACCAATCTTTGAGCTCACGCATCCACGCATTAAAGCTGTTTATCCAGTGTGGCGGGAAAAACTCCGCCCCGCCGCTATTTACCTTTTCTATAGCACTTTTTGCCACATCGGCTTTGACAAACCACTGCTTTGAAATGTAAGGTTCTACCACATTTTTACAGCGGTAGCAGTAGCCCACTTGATTCTCGTAGTCTTCTACTTTTTCGACAAAACCCGCCGCATCAAGTGCCGCTACTATCTTCTCACGCGCCTCTAGTCGCTCCAGACCAGCAAATTTACCACAAGCCGAATTTAACACACCCTTTTCATCAAAAATGGTCAAAAATTCAAGCCCATGCCTTTTGCCTACCTCGTAGTCGTTTTGGTCGTGTGCGGGCGTAACCTTTACCACGCCCGTCCCAAATTCCATCTCCACGTGTTCATCGGCGATGACTTCTACCGCGCGGTTTATGAGCGGCAACACCACTTTTTGACCGACAAATTTAGCGTAGCGTGAATCAGCAGGATTCACCATCACCGCCGTGTCACCAAAGTAAGTCTCAGGTCGCGTAGTCGCCACCACTAAATACTCTACATCTTTTTCCGCCGAAGTATTTTCAGGGAAACATCGGCTTTGCCGAACGCTTTGCTTGTTTTGAGATGATTTTTGCAGTTGCGATGGATTTGACGAATGAGGCGCACTTTGTGGTGCGCCGCAGTAAGGCAAATCCGAGCTCTGCAAAAAGGGCTCAAAAGACGAGGCGAGCGGATAACGAAGGTAGTAGAGTTTACCCTTGTTCGCCTTGTGCTCTACCTCCACGTCGCTCAAAGCTCCGTCATGCGTGCACCAATTCACCATGTAGTTGCCACGCACTATTAGCCCTTTTTCGTAAAGGTTACAAAACGCCTCACGCACGGCGTTTTTTAGCCCTTCGTCCATCGTAAAACGCTCTCTACTCCACGCCGGACTTGCCCCAAGCCGCCGCATCTGCAAATTTATAGTGCCGCCACTCTTCTCTTTCCACGCCCAAACACGCTTCAAAAACTCCTCACGTCCTAGCGACTCCTTTGTTGAACCAGTAGCTAAAATTTGCTTTTCGACTACATTTTGTGTAGCGATGCCCGCATGGTCTAGCCCCGGCTGCCAAAGCGTCTTAAAGCCGTCCATGCGTTTAAAACGCGTAATGATGTCCTGTAAAGTAAACGTAAGCGCATGCCCTATGTGCAAAACGCCCGTTACATTTGGCGGTGGCATCATAATGCAAAAATTTTTGCCTTTTTTTTGAATCTTTTTGTTGCCACTCACCTCAAAGTAGCCACGTTTTTCCCAAATTTCGTAAAACTTACTCTCGACCTCTTTTGCCTCGTAAAACTCTGCCATTTTTTGTCCTTTGTTTTTTTGTTAAATTTGTTTGTGCTTTTTCGATAACAGCACATTTCCGCACTCCGCATTCTAAACGCACTCTGCTATCCGTTTTCCGCTTTCTGAACAAACATCTTTTTTGCAAATCGCCTCGCCTCCTCGCTCACGTCCTCGCCGCTTATCATTCGTGAAAGCTCGCCCACACGCTCCTCGCCAAAAATTTCACGCACCACAGAAAATTCGCCACCGTCAGCCACGCCGTCAGCCACGCCACGCACACGCTCCACCAAAAAGTGATGGTGAGCTTTTGACGAGAGTTGCGGCTGGTGCGAAATGGCAAAAATTTGGTAAAATTCACCCAACTCCACCAGCACGTTTGCTATGCTCATCGCCTCTTTGCCACTCAAATTTGAATCTACCTCGTCTAAGATCAAAACCCCACTTCCCAGCCTCGTTACCTTGCTCTCAAAAGCCAAAAACGCTAGTCGCAAGCGGTTTAGCTCGCCGCTACTTATCTTTTTTAACTCCGCCGCACCTAAATTCAAAACCACCTCGTCCCAGCCGTTTTGTGTCAGCTCGCCACGCTTTAAACCCACACTCACGCCGTTTAAGTAGAGTTTTTTTAGGTAGCCATTTACGCCATTTTCAAATTTTGCCACCACGCGTGAGCGCTTCCCACTCACCTCGCTCGCTAGATGCTCCACCTCGCACCTCAAAGCCTCAAACCGTGCCTCTAGCTCGCCCTTTTCAAACTCTATGGTCTCGTAGCGTGCCAGCTCCTCTTTGCGTCTTTTCATGACCGCCAAAGCCTCCTCCACACTTCCGTAGCGTTTTTGCAAGCCACCAAGCGCCTCTATGCGGTCTAGCACCTTCTCCACGTCCAGCTCGTCAAACTCACTAAAATCCACACCAAAAACCGCACTTTTTAGCTCGTTCATCGCCTCCTCAAAAAAGCTCGCATCTACCTCAACCAGCCCCAAAAACTCCAAAACCGCCTTTTCATTTGCAAAGATGGCACTCGCCTTTTGTGCCGCTTTTTCCACCTTTTCACGCTTGCTTAAACGCTTTTTTGTCTCTAGCAAAGTCTCGAGCTCATTTGGCTCTTTTGGCGCAACTGCTGAAATTTTGTCAAATTCAAATTTGGCAAATTCTTTTAGCTCCTCCAAACGCATCTCGTCTGCTCTCAAAGCCTCCAGCTCACGCTTTACACTCACAAATTCAGCAAACTTTTCACGAAACTCACCCAGCTCCACTTTGCCCAAAGTGTCTAAAACACGCAAAAGTCTAGCGTTTTCAAATTCGCTCACCTCACGCGCGCTTAGGTATTTTACTAAATTTAGCGAGCAAAGGTTGCGTTTTGCGATGGTTTGGTTGTTTACAAAGTAGCGCGTGCTCTTTTCACGAAGTAGCTTAAAAGTGTTTGTCTCCTGCGCCAAAATCCCAAATTCGCCCAGCTCCAAAACACCTTCAAAATCCGCCTCTATAAACTTTGCCTCCACATCTTTTTGCCCAAAAACCGCCAAAATGGCACTCATCAGCACGCTTTTTCCCGCACCACTCTCGCCCGTTATGACACTTAGCCCATTTTCAAATTTGAGTTCAACACTCTTAAAGCTCAAAAAATCCTTCACAAAAAGCCTACTTATCATCGCTTCCCCACCTTAGTTTGCTCTTTAAAACAGCAAAATAATCACGCCCTTTTGGTCGCACCAAATTTACACCAAAACGCTCGCTAATGCCCACTTTTACACTTCCGCTAACGTAAAGCGGCAAACTCTCCTGCCCGTCTAGCACCACACTCACGTCATCTTCGCTTCTAAACTCCACCTCCAGCCCAGCAGGCAAAACCAGCGGACGCTGCGTAAGGCTGTGAGAACAAAGCGGCGTTAGCGAAAAGGCGCGCACATTTGGGTGAATGATGGCGCCGCCCGCGCTTAGGTTGTAAGCAGTAGAACCCGTGGCAGAACTCACCAAAATGCCATCGCCTCTGTATGTGTTAAAGTGTTTGCCACCTAAAAACGCCTCTACGTTTGCCAAAGAGTTGCCATTTTGACGAACGATGGCGACATCATTTACCGCCACAAATTCACGCCCTTCATCAAAATTTGCACTAAGCAAATTTAGCCTCTCACAAAAAAACTCGCCACGAAAAAACTCCGCAAAAAACGCCTCCACGCCCCCGACTTCGACATCTGTCAAAAACCCAAGCCGTCCAGCGTGAATCCCAAAAACGTGCGAATTTTCAAACACGCTCACATCTCTACAAAGGCTTATGTAGCTCCCGTCTCCACCGATGCTAACAAAAAAATTTGTCTTTTTGGCTAGCGTCTCTGCCTTTCCCACCTCCACGCCCACACCAAAACGCGCCAAAACGCTACGCAAAACCGCAACAACACTCTCGTTAAACTGGCGCTCTAAAACGCCGACAAATTTTAAATTTTCCATCGTTAAAACAAAAAAACCAAAAAGACCACGCCTGCTAAAATTCTATAAAGCCCAAAAGCTATGTAACCAAATTTAGAGACAAAACGCAAAAAGAGTTTGATGACTACCAGTGCTACCAAAAACGCCACAAGCCCGCCGACTAAAAAGAGCAAGACATTTGAGTCGTTTTGCAAAAAGAGCTCGCGGTTTTTGTATGTGTCATAAAGTGTCGCTGCAAACATGGTAGGAATGGCTAAAAAAAAGCTAAACTTTGCCGCCACTTCACGAGAAAGCCCTGCTAGTAGTCCAGCCACGATGGTCGAGCCACTTCTGGAAGTGCCCGGAATCATGGCTAAAATTTGCGCTAGCCCCACGACAAAGGCATCTTTAAAGCTCACATCTTCTACCGAATTTACACGCGGGACAAAATTTGTCTTTTTGTGCCAAAGCTCGACAAAAATGAAGACAAAACCGCCGACAATGAGCGCATACGCCACCGTCTCTGGCACAAAAAAGCCCTTTACCACTTTGTAGGCAGCAAAACCCACGATGGCAGTTGGCAAAAAGCCGACAAGGAGCTTTTTCCACAAAGAGACGTTGAGTTTAAGCTCTCCAAAAAAGACAAAAACCACCGCCAAAATGCTTCCTAGCTGAATGACAACCTCAAAACACTTCAGCAAGTCGCTCTGTTCAAGGCGCATCAGGTGAGATGCCAAAATCATGTGTCCAGTGGAGCTAACAGGCAAAAATTCTGTCATTCCCTCGACTACACCTAAAACGATAGCGCTAAAAAAATCCATCATTTGCGTTTCCTTTATGAGCATCTCTAAAAACCATTTAAACGAAAGTTAGCGGCTTGCTTTCGAGCCTGTTTTTGC
>DCIZ01000078.1:3426-3696 GCA_002317305.1 Campylobacter sp. UBA1713 | reverse complement strand
TCGAAATCAAGCCAAACTGGTTTTTAGAGATGCCCTTATGTGATTCTAGTTTGTGTTGTTTTTTTGTTTGCAAATTTAAAAGTGGTCGCAAGGGCGAAAGCCCCCGCCCGCCCGTCCCGCCGCCGTTTTGCTTTTGAGATTTATCGAAAAAGAAAACGGCGGCGGGACTAAAAAAGCGTTAGCTTTTACGCAAAATTTACACTTATGGGCATCTCTAAAAACCAGTTTGGCTTGATTTCGAAGAGTGTTTTTAGGAGATTTTTTTCTTAA
>DCIZ01000078.1:0-3387 GCA_002317305.1 Campylobacter sp. UBA1713 | reverse complement strand
AAAATATACGAAAACAAATTCGAAAGCAAGCCACCGAATTTACTTAAATGGTTTTTAGAGATGCCCTTATGCCAACACAGCCTAATATTGACTGATTTTACACAAAAAAGCCTTAAATTAAAGAAAAAAATGGTAGAATCAAATTTGGTTTCGTGGCGTTTTGCACTTTGCTTTGCACAAATAAACAAAAAGGAAAAAAATGAAGATCATCGTTAGCATTGAGCCTGTCAAACAAGAGCTTTTGAGCCTTGAAAATTTGGCGAGTTTTCCTACACTTGGGCTTATGTGGGAGTTTTGGAAAAGTGGCGATTTTGGCGAGTTTTTGGAGTCAAACGGCTTTAAAGTCCCGCAAAATTTCGCCTCTGTTTTTGAAGTGTGCGAATTTGCAAAAACGGCGTTTGACAAATTTAAAAAGGTGCTAAAAAAACACTCCACAAATTCAGGTTTTGACGAAAATTTAGTAAAAGCTTTCGCCGTTTCGCGTGAATTTAGTGATGAATTTGAGCTAGCTAAATTTGACATAAGTGCGCTTGACGTTGCCTTGCAAGAGGCGTTAAAAAAGCAGTTTTTAGATGTAAAATCTCGCTCATTTGTGGACTTTAAAACTACGCAAGATGGCGTGCTTTTGCTCGCTTACACCAGAAGCTGCATCGGCGAAAACGAAGATGGCACGCTAAGCGTCGTCCAAAGCAAAAAAGGTCGCGTAACTCTGAGCCAAAACAACAAAGCAGCACGCCACGGAAACCCAGTCGTCTCGCACATGGTCGCCATGCTGGCTTTGGTAGCGCCAGAAAGTGTAGAGTGGTGCAACTTTTACGCAGGCAGCGATGGCGGCGTAGGGCAAGTAAATTTAAACACCACACAAATTTTAGCCAAAAAAGAGCTAAAAAAAGAGGCGTCAAAGACGCGAACTAGCCTGCCAGAAGATAGTTTTTCACAGGTTGTGAGCAAAGAGGTTTCACAGGTGCGACTAGATGTAAATTTGCCAAATTCTAGCGAAAAGTCAAATTCAGAAGAGGAAAATTTGGTAGCAAGCGCTTTTGAGAATTTTTCAAATTTAGAGCTAGAAAAGACCCGCCAACGCCTACAAGATGCGCAAAAAAACGCCGATGCCGCCTTTGCTGACGTGCTAGAAAATTTGCGTCAAGGCGTGGGCGTGGCTGATGCGCTAAACTACATAAAACAAAAATACAGAAACGACTACACCGTCTCATATGTGGACATAAAACTCACAGCGAGGCTGGCTAGCATAACACGCCTAGAAACTCGTGTAGGCGAGCTAGAAAACGAGCTAAAAACGCTAGAAGAGAGTAGTCAAAAAGAATTCGAAAGGCTAAAAAACGAAGTGGCAAAACGTGAAAAAACTGTGGCTGAATTTCAGGCTACTTGCACGAGAAAGTCAAACGAGCTCATAAGGCTAAAAGAGTTTCACGAGCAAGAAATTTCTACTTTAAAGCGTGAAACACAAAAGCAACTAGACGAGATTCAAAGCAGTTTTGATGAGAAATTAGCTGACTTTAAAGCGCTTGTAGAAGCGCAAGATGAGCTAACAGAGCGGCTAAATTTGGAGCTAGAGATGGTAAAAAAAGACCGCGACAAGTGGAGCGAGTGTGCCATGACAAGCGAGCGAAAAAACGCTGTCCTCACCAGCGAGCTAGAAAAACTACGAAAATGAAGCGGTAACGAAAAATGTAGCGCTAATAATAGAAAACGGAATTTGTTAAATTTGCTTTTTCGTAAATTTGACTTTTTCCACCCTCGCCAGGCAGGGGATTCTTCGGTCGCTACCGCTCCCTCAGAATGACGGCGTTATTTATTGATTCTAGAGAATCGCAAAATCCGCACTCCGTTTTCCGCAAAAAACCAAATTTAAAAAAGGAAAAAAATGCAACAGCTTAAAAAGATCATGCTTAGCCACGGAGGTGGCGGCGAAGAGATGCAAACGCTCATAAACGAGACCATATTTGGCATCTTTGACAACGAAATTTTACGCCAAAACAATGACAGTGCCATCTTAAATTTAACCTCAGGCACGCTTGCCTTTTCAACAGACAGCTTTGTTGTTAGCCCGGTGGAATTTAGCGGTGGCAACATAGGCAAACTAGCAGCGTGCGGCACCATAAACGACCTAGCGATGGTAGGCGCAAAGGCAAAATTCATCAGCTGTGCGCTCATACTCGAAGAGGGGCTAGAGGTGGCGACTTTGGTGCGTGTGCTACAAAGCCTAAAAGATGAGTGCGACAAGTGCGGCGTGCTAGTAGTGTGTGGCGACACAAAGGTCGTGCCAAAGGGCGCGTGCGACAAAATTTTCATAAACACAAGTGGCGTGGGCGAATTTTTTGGCGCGCCCGTGCGGACAAGCGGGCTAAAAAGCGGCGCAAAAATTCTAGTCAGTGGCGACGTGGGACGGCACGGTGCGGTCGTGGTAGCAGCGCGAGATGAGCTAAATTTGAGTAGCGCTTTAAAAAGCGACTGCAAACCGCTTGTGGGCGTAGTGGCGGCACTTTTTGAGGCGGGCGTGCGTGTGCTAGCCATGCGAGATGCTACGCGCGGCGGTCTCTCAGCTGTGCTAAACGAGTGGGCGATGGCGAGCGGGCTGACTTTACGCGTGCGTGAAGAGGCGGTGCGTGTGAGTAGCGAAGTCTCTGGCGTGTGCGAACTGCTGGGTTTTGAGCCTTTTGAGCTGGCAAACGAAGGGACGTTTGTGCTAGCAGTCGAGGCTGAAGATGCGGAAAAAGCGGTGGCGGTTTTGCGGCGTTTTGATGCAAATGCAAATTTAATCGGCGAGGTTTTAGACGTTTCTAGCGACACTAAATTTGCAAATTTGTCAAGCACAAAAGGCAAGGTTTTGTTAGAAACTACCTACGGCGGCGTGCGTTTTTTAGAGACACCAAAAGGCGAACTTTTACCACGAATTTGTTAAGGAAAAATATGAGAGTTTTAATAACAGGAGCGAGTTTTGGCATCGGTCGTGAGATGGCGAAGGTTTTTTACAAAAAAGGGTGGAGTTTGGTGCTTTGTGCTAGGAGTGAAACAGCGCTTTTTGAGCTAAAAAATGAGTTGGAAAATGGTCTTGAAAAGAATCTACAAAAACAGCAAACGGTGGAAATTTTAGTCGCCGACCTCTCAAAAAGAGAGGAAGTTTTTTCGCTTTACGAGAAAACTGGCGAAATAGACGCACTAGTAAACAACGCTGGTTTTGGCGTTTTTGGAGAATTTACCACGACTGACTTGCAAAAAGAGAGACAGATGATAGACCTTAACATTGTAGCCGTTCACATTTTGACGAAACTTTTTTTGCGTGATTTTACCGCTAAAAATAGCGGCTACATCTTAAACGTCGCCTCCATCGCTGCGTTTTTTCCCGGTCCTGTTTTTGCGGGTTAC
>DCIZ01000090.1 GCA_002317305.1 Campylobacter sp. UBA1713 | reverse complement strand
TATGCAAAAGGTGGTTATAGAAAATGTTAGTGAAAAATAGCCCAAACTCAAATTTAAATATCAGCCACAAGATAGAACTCGTGCCCAACAACAAGGCTAAAACCCACTTCCGCAAGGCTTTTGGCTGCGCTCGTTTAGCTTACAACTGGGGACTAGCCAAGTGGCAAGAATACTACAAAGCTGGTGTGAAAAGGTCTTACCTTGAGCTAAAAAAGGAGTTTAACGCCCTTAAAAAAGAGCAATTTCCATTCGTTTATGAAGTGAGCAAATACGCTACTCAACAGCCGTTCTTAAATTTAAATTTAGCTTTTAACAAGTTTTTCAAAGACCTAAATAGTGGCAAAGTAAACTACCCAAAATTCAAAAAAAAGCGTGAAAATTTTGGCTCATTTTACATAGGTGGCGACCAAGTAGCAGTTAAAGAGAGACGGCTGAAAGTGCCAAATTTTGGTTACGTGAAAATGCGTGAGGCGTTGCGGTTTAACGGCAAAATCAACAGCGTTACAATCAGCCAAAACGGCGAGAAATTCTACGCCTCGTTTAGCTTTGAAATTTCACAAAACGAATTTGAAAAAACGCACAAAAAAGCGACTAACTCAAATTTAGCTTTAGGCATAGACGTAGGCATAAAGTCATTTTTAAGCTTATCTAATGGCTTACAGGTAAAAGCCCCAAAGCCATTAGGTAAGCTTAACAGGTTACTCGTTAAACGTGCTAGACAACTTGCCAAAAAGGCTCATCCGAGAACCAAAGATGAAGCACGAATAGGCGTGAAAAAGTCTAGCAACTACCAAAAGGCGAGCGTTAAGCTAAACAAACTTCACAGGAGAATTTCTAACATTAGGAGCGACTTTTTGCATAAGCTAACTTCGGCTTTAGTGCGAAAGGCGGACTTTTTTACGCTAGAAAATTTAAACGTGAAAGGGATGATGAAAAACCACAAACTCGCCAACTCTTTAAGCGATGTTAGCTTGTTTGAGTTTAGGCGAGAGTTGGAGTATAAAGCCGCTTACAACGGCAAGGCAGTTTTTGAAGTAGATAGGTTTTATCCAAGCTCTAAAACGTGTAGTTGTTGTGGCTTTGTAAAGTCAAATTTGACTTTGAGCGATAGAATTTATGTGTGCGAAGCGTGTGGAATGAAGCTAGACAGAGACTACAACGCCAGTCTAAATTTACTTTCGCAGCTCACGCAAAAAGTAGGGCAAGTTCTGCCCGAATGGACGCCTGTGGACTTGACGGCAATGGTTTCGGAGTTGATGACAAATCAGATACTAACCAGCAAGGCGAAAGCAGGAATACAACAGAAATCCTATAGTTTATAGCATTTTATGCTGTTTTATAGGATTTTATAGGTTTGTAGGAACGGATTGTGAGCTCTCTAAAAATAAAAAATAAGCTTTTTCTGGTCTAAACGTTAAAAGGTTTTTGGCGAGCAAGATGCGCAGATGTTTGTCTTTTTGGCATCTCCAAAAACCACAAAACCACCAAAACCACCAAAACGGGCTTTAACACTACTTGTCGCTACTCGTTTTCGTAGAGAATTTCAACGTTTTTGTCGTAAAAAATGGCTTTTGGAAGTAGAAATTCGCCTTTGAAAAGTGGCGTGTCTAAACGTGTGTATGCGGGTCTAAAATCCACAAATTTACCCAGCTCTTGTTCAACCAAAGTGGTGCAATACAAATTCGTTTTTGTCGCCACTCTCTCTTTTAACAAAAATTTCTCGCCTAGCCTTAAACGCAAATTTCGCGCAAATTCGCCTCTTTGTGCCTCTGTTAGCCCCACTCGCCCCACGCCAAATTTACTTCCCAAACGCAAAAACTCCTCTAGTTTTGAGACGATGACTTGGTTGGGTCTAGCCACATCATCGTCTGTGGTGGCGTGGATAATCAAAACGGGCGAAACGCTCACAACCACGCCCACGTGAGAGTATTTAAAGTCGCTCACAAGTGCGATGAGTAGGCTATCTGCGCCGTTGCCTCTACGAAAAATGAGGTCGCCGACTTTGAAACCTGTAAATTTAAACGGCACTGAATTTGCCAAATTTGCCGAAGTCGCCACGCCAGCCACGCCAAATTTGACTACACAAAAAACGCCAGCCACCAAAAACACGGCTAAAAGCAGTGAAAGCGGTAAAAAAATTCGTTTTGACATAGTTTTGACATTGTTTTGACATTGTTTTGACATTTTGGCGTTATGGCAAATTTACAGTTTTAGCTTCCACTTTCCATCGTCATTTACCAGCGTTACCCCATCTTCATAGTTGCCGTTTTTACAAACATATATGATCTTAACCCTGACTTGTTTGTCTTTTTTTGGGTCGCCACTCACCACCGCCGTCTCTATCTTTTTCAGCCCGCCGTTTTCTTCTATCTTCTTTTCGACATTTTCAAAACCGACCGCTAACTTGCCAGCGATCAACTCTTTCATACCTTTGTCTTTAAGCTCGCCTTTTGGGTCATAAACCGCATCTAGAATCTTTTCTGTCTTTTTGTCTAAAACATTTTGCGCAAACTCTTTTGCCACATCTTCTGGCGAGCTAGAACTACCGCACCCAGCCAACAAAACGGCAAAGACAACGCCGCACACCAACATAAGAAATTTTTTCATGGTTTTTCTCCTAAATTTAAATTTTGTCAAATTATATCGTTTTTGTTTTAATAAAATCTTAAAATATAAAAAGGTCGCCATTAAAAAAATTTCCACCCATTTAAAACGCCCTCATTTGTAATGTGTCCATGCCATAAACGCACTATTCGCCAAAGACAAATTTAACGATTCTTTCAGCTGCCTCCTTAGTCGCGTTTTCGATGTCCTTTTTTTTCCAAAACTCTTTCTTACAACCAGCCAAAGCCTTTGCTAATGCAAATTTGCTATCTTTGTATCCATTTTTTTTGCTCCTAAAACATGCGTTTGAAATATTGCTATTTATCTCTTCTTCAAGCAAGATTTTGTTACCGAGCAAATCTACAAACGTCTCAAAATCATCATTGTTCTCAATGCCAGCGTCTTTTCTGATGGACTCTATATTTCTACCACTAGATGGCATAACATGTTCAACTTCTGTATTGTTAAAAAAGTCAAATTCCTCACCTATCTCTTTTGTAAAAAGATATTCATTTAGAAAAACCAAAACTTTTCCTTTATATTCAAGTAACCAATCTTTAATGCCATCTTTGTCTTTTTCCCACTCTTTTTTGATTTGTTTGTCAAAATCTGCTTTGATATCATCTAGCGAAATTTTTGGATTCACAATTTTAACATTCTCGCTAAACAAAAATGCCTTCAACTCCTTGCTAGAGTAGCCAACCCAACCCAACTCCAACAATGCAAAAAGTCGCAACAAACACTCGCACACACCATTCACTTCGCCCAGAATTTCAGCATTAGCTTCATCACTGCTAATCTCGCTCGCCTCGAATCTACTCAAAAAAGAGATGAGATAGTATTTTGCATTTGCGTTAAATTTAAGCAAAAGCTTCACCGCTGGCAACTCTACCGCATTTTCCCACAGGTCAAGCAACTTTTGAAACTCGCCACACAATTTTAACGGATCGTTAAGTAGCTCTTTGTTGAGATTTGTGTAGTATTGTCTAACACCCGGCACTTGCATTTCTGCCTTTCCGTCTCTTGCTCTTTGTATATACATGTATTGCAACAAAATGGCTTCGAGATTTTTATCTTTATCTTTTTCTAGTTTAAGTTCATCAGCTCTCTTGATGACATTTTCCCACGCATCTTTGAGTTTTTCTTTTTCTTCAGCGGCAGAAAACATTTTCGCCGCAATGATGTCAGCGCTGTTTAACGGCACTCCAGTTCCATTTAACGAGTTAAACATCTCTATAGCCTGCTCTGTATTCCAGCTAAAAATTGCTATCACTTCGCATTTGTTTAAAAATACTTCGCTGAATTTTTTTAGTTTTAACGGTTCATCACCAATACTCTCGTAGAAAAATTTGAAATTTCTGAAAAAATTCGTATATTGGTTATCTTTTTTCTTGTTTGGTATCTTGGTTACATTCGTTTCAACTTCTTCAAAATTTTTCGCAAAAATAATCTTTTGAAATTCATCTTTGTAAAGTTCGCTAAACGAATTTGTTTTTAAAATTTGTCTGCCTTTAGTTTTGCCCCAATCATCTTTAATATCTTCTGTCAAGTCGTCATCAGCTTTAAAAAGAATTTTTAGCGCCCTGTCTAGCTGTTTAATCAAATTTGATTTTAGCTTTTCTTCTTCTTTATCTGTCGGCGTAGATGTCTCGATCTTTTCATCTAATCGAAGTTGCAACGCCTTTAACAGAAGTAAAAATGTAGTAGTTCTCTGCTGTCCGTCTATCAGTTGTAACTCGCCCTCTGTTGAACAATCCACTATCACATTTCCAAAAAAATATGGGTCTTCAGCGCCACTCTCTGCAAACTCGTTAATATCTTCCCACAACTTTTTACAAGCTTCAACGCCCCAAGAATACGCTCTTTGATATGTAGGAATCACAAATTTCTCGTTGTTTTTTAATGCAAGATAGTCGCCGATCTTACTCAACTTTGGTTCAATGGTCTTTGCCATGTCTTCTCCTTAATGTTAAATTTATTTTCAACGAGGATTATATCTTTTTTTTAAACAAACCTTAAAAAGAACCAAAAAATTTTTGGCAAAAATTTTCGCTATTCATTTGGCGTTGCAAAAATATACTCAAGACTTCTCTTGACTTCGCCTTCTAAAATGTCTCTTTTTGGGTCATATTCAGCATGGTTTATGCCGCAAAGATTTGCCAGCATATGAATAGTATCATCGCTTACAAAACTTCTTTCACTCGCCAAACGTAGCTTTTCTACCATCTTTGGACGTTTTGCTTTAAACTCATCGCTTAGAATCACCAAAAACGGAATTTCATAAAGCACGTTGTGTCGTCTGCCACTTCTTCCAAAAGTTCCGTCATAGTCAAACAAATTTTCGCCGTGATCACTCAAAAACACCATAACCGCATCTTCATGTTTTAACTTTCTTAAAACCTTCCTAATTACAC
>DCIZ01000015.1:4790-5561 GCA_002317305.1 Campylobacter sp. UBA1713 | reverse complement strand
CCAAACCGCCATTTACCCCTATCACCTGCCTCGTGATGTAGCTAGCACTTTCACCTAGCAAAAACTCCACCAAAGCCGCCACCTCATCTGCGCTTCCTGCGCGTTTTGCGGGCACAAGCTGCAAAGCCTGACTAACCACCTCTGGCGCTAAACCGCTCGTCATGTCTGTCTCTATTAGACCAGGTGCTACCACATTTACCGTGATGTTTCTGCTAGCAAGCTCCAGCGCTAGGCTCTTTGCCGCCCCTATAAGCCCTGCCTTGCTAGCGGCGTAGTTGCTCTGACCTCTGTTTCCCACAACTCCGCTAACCGAGCTCATGACGACTATGCGACCTTTTTTGCGGCGTGCCAAAGGTAGCACCAAAGGGTTAAGGACGTTAAAAAAGCTGTTTAAATTTGTGTTTAACACGCTTTTCCAGCTCTCTTCGCTAATCCCTGCAAAAGTGGCGTCATCTGTGATGCCCGCATTTAGCACCACGCCCCAAAGTTCGTTTTTTGCTACAAAATCCTCCAAAACCGCCCTACACTCGCCCGTATCGCCCACGTCAAAGACCAAAAATTCGCTTTTTAGCTCACTGGCAAGTTTTGTGAGTGACTCGCTTTTGCTTCTGCCATGAAGGACGACTTCGTAACCGCTGCCGACTAGCCTCTTTGCTACCGCCGCACCGATGCCGCGACTTGAGCCCGTTACTAAAACTTTTTTCATATTTTACCTTTTTTTATTTTTTAACACTATCTACGAAACTTGCGGAAAACGGAATTTGTCAAAAT
>DCIZ01000015.1:4573-4709 GCA_002317305.1 Campylobacter sp. UBA1713 | reverse complement strand
TGTAGAATCGCAGAATCCGTTCTCCACACTCCGCAATCCGTATGTAAAAAGCTCCGCTTTTTTTGTAGTCCCTCGCTGTTTTTTCTTTTCGCTGAAGTCAAAGAAAAAACAGCGAGGGACGGTGGGCGGGGGCTAC
>DCIZ01000015.1:144-4496 GCA_002317305.1 Campylobacter sp. UBA1713 | reverse complement strand
AACATTTTTGCTTTGCAAAAAGCGCTTCGCTTGTTTTACAGGAACTTCGTTTGACGATTCTGTAGAATCACAGAATCCGTTCTCCGTTCTCCGTTCTCCGTTAAAAACGCCTCTGCCAAATCCACCAGCCCCTCATAATACGCCTTTCCGACTATGATGCCGTCCACTCCCGCCGTCCTCGCTGCCACCAAGTCCGCTATGCAAGAGACCCCGCCGCTAGCCACAGTAAAAAGCCCGCTAGCCTCTGCTATACTCTTTGTAAATTCGAAATTCACGCCAGAAAGCATGCCATCTTTACTAATGTCAGTCGCTATGACCGCCTCCACGCCCGCATCCGCATAAGCCTTTGCAAGCTGTGTCGCGCTCACCTCGCTCACCTCCGCCCACCCTTCGACTGCCACTTTTCCATTAAGCGCATCTATGCCGACAGCGACCGCGTATTTTTTCGCTATCTGCTTTACAAATTCAGGATTTTTAAGCGCCACAGAGCCTAATATAACTCGGCTCACACCCGCATCAAAATACGCCCGCACACTCTCTTCGCTGCGAATTCCGCCGCCTATCTCCACACGCAAATTTGTCGAGCGCACTATCTTTTCTACCACGTCAAAGTTTCGCGAAGCACCTGCAAAAGCGCCGTCAAGATCTACCACGTGTAGCCACGTAGCGCCCATGTCGGCAAATTTTTTAGCAAGCTCAGAAGGCTCGTTTGAGTAAATTTTTGCGCTTTTCATGTCGCCTTTGCTTAAACGAACCGCCTTTTTCTCTTTTAGGTCAATAGCTGGAAAGATGATCATTTTAACTCCTTTTTTAAATTTGCTGCCAAAAACCGCCCAAATTCCTCCAGTTTTAGCTCACGCTTTGCCCCTTCTCGCTGCTTTTTGCCCCACAAAGACTCTGGAAAAAAGCTGTCATCTTCAAACCTAGCTTGCACGTGAATGTGCACCTGTGGGACGTAGTTTGCAAAAGATGCCCAGTTTATCTTTGTCGGACGGTAAAACTCCCTCAAAGCCTTTTCGCACGCCAAAGCCGCCGCAAAAAGCCGCGCCCGCGTCTGCTCATCTGTGTCGCTTATCTCCCTAAACGCCTTCACCGCAAAAATTTTTACCCACGGAACTTCGCTTTTCTCAAACTCTACGCGGACAAATTCATCGCGGTAAATTTCGTTTTCGTATTTTTCACTCATTTTTTCTCCTTAAAATTTAAACAAAAGCAAATTTTGGTAAAAAAGCTATCGCTTTTTTGTTTAGCGGGCGGTGGCGGAGGCTGGAGTTACGGGGGCGTTGCCCCTGCGACCCCATTTTTGCTTCGCTCAACAAACATTAACGCAAGCTGATTTCACCGCAAAATATATCAAAAAAAAGCTTAAATTCACCCATTTCAGCCTACAATAAGAGATTTTTGGCTAAAATGGCGGTTTTATGCAAATTTTAAGGAGAAGTGATGAGAACGCATTATTGCACAAATTTAACCAGTGCAAACATCGGCGAAGAAGTCAAGCTTTGTGGCTGGGTAGACAGCTACCGCGACCACGGCGGCATCGTTTTTATAGACTTGCGTGACAGAACGGGCATCATTCAGCTCGTCTGCGACCCTTCTTTTGACCAGCAGGTTTGGGAGGCGGCAAACACCGCCAGAAGCGAATATGTGCTAAAAGTAAAAGGCAAAGTCAGAGCGCGTGGCGAAGGGCTAACAAACCCACGCCTAAAAACAGGCGAGATAGAAGTCATAGTGAGCGAGCTAGTGGTAGAGAACGAAGCAGCACCTTTGCCGTTTGTCATAGGCGATGCGAGCGTGAGCGAAGACGTGCGACTAAAATACCGCTTTTTGGACCTAAGAAACACAGAGAGTTTTGCCAAATTTGCTTTACGCTCAAAAGTGTGCGTGGCGGCGAGAAACGCGCTAGACAAGATGGGCTTTTTGGAGGTCGAAACGCCAGTTTTAACCGCACCTACGCCAGAAGGCGCACGCGACTACCTAGTGCCGAGCCGCGTTAGCAACGGCAGTTTTTACGCACTTCCACAAAGTCCACAGCTTTTTAAACAGCTTTTGATGTGTGCTGGTTTTGACAAATATTTTCAAATAGCGAGATGTTTTAGAGATGAAGATTTGCGTGCTGACCGCCAGCCTGAATTTACACAAGTAGACGTCGAGATGAGCTTTTGTGAGCAGCAAGATGTCATGAAAGTGGCTGAAAATTTGCTTGTGGAGATGTTTAGTGCTGCTGGTTTTGAGATAAAACCGCCGTTTGAAGTTATGAGCTACAAAGATGCGATGGAGCTTTACGGAAGCGACAAACCAGACTTGCGTTTTGACATGGCTTTTGTAGATGTGGCTGACATTTTTGCCCGTTCAAACAACGCCATCTTTAGCACGCCAGCAAAGGACACTCGCAAAAACCGCTGCAAAGCGCTAGTCGTAAAAGGCGGCGATCTTAAATTTAGCAAACGAGAGATGCAAAGCTTTGAGGAATTTGTGCGAAAATTCGGCGCACAAGGGCTAGCTTTCATACAGGTAAAAGAGGACGGACTAAAAGGTCCTTTGGTGAAGTTTTTTGAACAAAGCGAAGTCGATGAACTGGTAAAACGTTGCGGGCTAGAAGTGGGCGATGTGGTCTTTTTCGGCGTGGGCACAAAAAAAGTCGTGCTAGACTACATGGGGCGTTTTCGGCTGTTTTTGGCAGAGAAGCTGGGGCTCAAAGACCCGAAAAATTTGCGTTTCTTGTGGGTCGTAGACTTCCCGATGTTCGAAGAGAACGAGGACGGAAGTTTTAGTGCGATGCACCACCCTTTCACCATGCCGCGAAACATAGACGAGGCGGAGTTAGAAGATATAACAAGCGTGGCTTATGACATCGTGTTAAACGGCGTGGAGCTAGGTGGCGGCAGCATCCGAATCCACAAAAACGAAATTCAACAAAAGGTCTTTAAGCTACTCAAAATAGACGAAGAGGAGCAGAGACGCAAATTTGGCTTTTTGCTAGATGCGCTTAGTTTTGGTGCGCCACCACACGGCGGCTTTGCGCTAGGACTAGACAGGATGATCATGCTCATGACGGGCGCACCGAGCATAAGAGACGTAATAGCCTTTCCAAAGACACAAAAAGCGGCGTGTTTGATGACAAAAGCACCGACAGAAGTGGGCGTGGAGCAGCTTCGGGAGCTAGGAATTCGCGTAAAAGAAAAAGAGCATCATTAAATTTTTGCGAGGCAATAAAAATGGACGAGATGTTAAATTTGAGTGATGAGGTTTTGGCGATGAAATTAGAAGCAGTTATAGACTTGATTTCTCTTTGTAAAGAGCTAAAAAGTGTGAGCGGTTTTGACAAATACCTCTTTTTTGCGCGGCTTTCAAAATTTGCGTTTAGTTTGCGAGGCAAGGAGAATTTCGCAAAGCTAGATTCGTTTCTCAAATTTAAGCGTGAAAAACCAGACGACTTTGAACGGCTTTTTTGCGTTTTAGAAGAGATAAACGAGCGTGCAAAAAACGATGCGAAGTTAAAAGAGCGCGTAGAGCGAATTTTGGGATAGTTATAAGGAGTTTTAACATGAAAAAATTATTTTTAATCATAGGCGCGCCGGGTAGCGGCAAGACGACAGATGCTAGCATCATAGCACAACGAGATGCACGGTTTGCGCACTATTCGACAGGCGACCTACTTCGTGCTGAAGTGGCTAGTGGCAGCGAGCTAGGAAAGACCATAGACAGCTTTGTAAGCAAAGGCAACCTCGTCCCGCTTGCCATCGTGGTTCAAACCATCGTAAGTGCCATAAAGTCTAGCGAAAAAGAGCTTGTTTTGGTAGATGGCTACCCGCGTAGCGAGGAGCAGCTTTATGAGCTAGACCGCGTGCTTTCAGGCGACTCAAGTGTGGTTTTGGCGGGCGTTTTTGAGGTAGATGTGAGCGAAGATGTGGCAAAAGAGCGTGTGCTAGGACGAGCACGTGGTGCTGACGACAACGTTGAGGTTTTTTACAACCGCATGAAAGTCTACAATGAGCCGATCTGTGCCATTCGTGCCTTTTACAAGGCAAAAAATTTGCTTTTTGTCATAAACGGCGAGCGAGGCATCGAGGAGATAGTGGCTGACCTTCACAGCGAGCTTTTAAAACTGGCGTAAATTTGTGCGTTCGTAAAGCGGAAAGCGGAGTTGCAAAATTTACTATTTTAGTAAAATGCGAAACGCAAGTGCCGCGCCGTCATTCTGAGCGCAAGCGAAGAATCCCCTGCATTCAGAAAACAGAATGCGGAAAACGGAAAACAGAATTTGTGAAAATTTGCTTTTTCGTGAATTTGTAGATTCTACTCGCTAAAAAAGCGGGGGATTCTTCGGTCGGCTACGCCTCCCTCAGAAT
>DCIZ01000015.1:0-135 GCA_002317305.1 Campylobacter sp. UBA1713 | reverse complement strand
GGCGTTTGTTTGTCGATTCTAGAGAATCACAGAATCCGCATTCCGCATTCCGCAATATGCAATCTAAATGGGGTCGCAGGGGCAAAGCCCCCGTCGCTCGTCCCGCCACCGTTTTTCTTTGAGATTTATCGAAAA
>DCIZ01000034.1 GCA_002317305.1 Campylobacter sp. UBA1713 | reverse complement strand
ACGAAATTCCGTTTTCCGTTTTCCGTTTTCCGAATCAAGAAAACCAAATTTAAATACAAAAACAAAAGAATTAAAATGAAACTTCTAAAATTTTTTCGAATTATAATACTTTTTTCACTTTTTTTCGCACCACGTTTGTTAAACGCCGAAGCGGTTTTGTCGCTAGAAGACGGGACAAAACTTAGCCAAAATTTTACACTTAAAGATGAAAGAGACTACACTTTGTCGCTTGGTGGCGACTTTACAGAGGCAAATTTTTCGCTAAACGCCGCTTTTCAGGCGGTCGTAAGCGTAGCAGGCGAGGGCGTTTTTGGCGACTTTAACGGTGCTAGCAGAGGAATCGTGAGTGCAAAAAAACTGCTAAATTTTCGCGTATTTTCTACAAAAACTAAACAAAACAATGCTACTGTTCAGATAAAAACGCGTTCAAATTTACTTGGGCTTGCCAGTGGCGAAGTCAAATTTGACGGCATTCAAACGCAATTTGCCAGTCGTCCTTTTGGCGTGGTGCTCCGCTCCAAAACGCTAGCGGATGGAAGCGATATGGAAATTTTCGCAAAAAACAAAAACAAAAACGAAAAAACGCTTGTGTGGCGTGGCAAATTTGCCGATGGCGTGAGCGTTTCGCTCGTTTTGGACGCTGCAAGCGAGGTGCAACTGGAGGCGGTAAGTGGCGGTGTGAGCAGTTTTAGCGAGGTTTTTGCGGTCGCGCCCGCTGGGTTTTTGGTGCGTGGTGGCAGTGGCGAGCGAGTCGGCGGGCAGTTTTACGAGGACGTGGGCGTGCGCGTGGTGGCTTTTGATGCAAACGGCGCGGAGATAGGCGGGTTTTTTGGCGGTAGTTCGACTGGAGGTGCGAGTTTTGGCGGCGTGGGTGGCGGCGTAAATTTGGGTTTTGGCGATGTGGTCGCAAGTGTTTCTACAAAATCGATAAGTAGTTGCAAAGTGGCGAGTTTTGGCACGCTAGCGCTAGTAAACGGCGGAGTTTTGCAAAACGTCTGCGTAAATTTGGGCGACAAAAACGAGCGATGTGGCTTTGTTTTTGGAGAAATAGGCGAGGCTTTTGTCAAAATTCAAACAGATTTGTCAGAAGAGAGAGTTCGCGGGCACTGCGGTGGCGTGGGGCAAGTGGCGTGCGAAGTGGTCGGCGAGGGGGAATTTTTTGCGTGGAAAGCGGCGAAAGTCGAGGCGGAAGTGGCGTTTTTGTCGCCATCGCTTTTTGCCGATGTGGGCGTGGCGGGTGCGAGTGCGGGGCTAAGTAGCACGATCTACGAAAAGCGTTATGGGGCGGAGGCAAATGTAACTTTTCGGGCGCTTTTAGGAGATGGTGCGGTGGCGAGGCGGTTTGATTCTAAGTGCGTGGCTGAGGAATCTAGCGTGGTTTTGAGGGTGGAAAATTCGAATTTTGGTGTTAATGATGTGGTGTTTTTTGGTAAAACTACGGGAAATTTTAAGAAAACAAAAAACGAAACGGGCAAATATGCAAATGACGGCAAATTTTTGCTTACAAAAAGTGCGTGGAAAGAGGGTGTGGCGAGTGGCGTTTTTAAGCTGAGCGTGGAAAAAAGGGCGGTTTTTGAGCCGTTTGTGCTGGGCGTGAGCGTGGAGGGAGTTGTCGGCGGCGTGAGCGTTTCGGGCGGTTCGGCGAGTGGTTCGGGTGGTTCGGCGGGTGGTTTAAGCAAAAATTCAGCTGGTGGTTCGGGCGGTTCGGCGGGCGTTTCGGGCGGTTCGGCGGGTGGTTTAAGCAAAAATTCAGCTGGTGGTTCGGGCGGTTCGGACGCGGGCGTTTCGGCGAGTGGTTCGGACGTGAGCGTTTCGGGTGTGAGTCTAAACGGCGTAAATTTGGCGGTGGAGCGCTCGCAAGTCGCGGTTTTTTACGGCGCTTTGGTAGGCAATGGCGGCGAGTTTGAAGGTAGGCGTGGCGAGGCGATTTTGCGCGTGTTGGCGTGGTGTGGTGAGTGCGATGCGGCGGCTTTTGGGCTGGGTGAAACGCTGGGCGGTGTGAGTGGTGGCGGTTTAAGCAAAAATTCAGCAAAAAATTTTGGCACAGGTCAAGCTGAAATTTCTAGCGAAAATGCAAATTTAGCTGGCGATTTTGGTGTTGTTTTTGACAAGACAGAAAAAAACGAGATAAATTTACAAAATGCAAATTTGGTAAATGACAAAAGCGAAAAAAGTGTAGAAGATGGGTGGCGAGTGGCAAGTTGGTTTAGTCAAAATGGCTCAATTTTATTTAGTGCTAGTAGTGAGCTTAAATTTGGCGGCGGTGTTTTTGAAAATGGCGTTTGGCGTGTGAGTTTGGACTACACGGGCGACTCTTTTCCGAAGATTTTTGAGGTGCTTTATGCTTCGGAATTTGGCTTTTTGGGTGCTGTTTATGGTGGAAAAAGCGGTGCGTTTAGTGCTGTTTTTTTGAATCGTGATGACAATGCGTGGCGTGGCGGAGAGGGCGAAGTTTTTGGCGTGGAGGAGCGAAAAAAGGGCTCAAAACGTATGTTTTGGTGAGGCGATTCGGAAAACAGAAAACAGAGAACGGAGAACAGAAAACAGAAAACGAAATTTGCAATTCTACAGAATCGTTAAACCAACGCCGTCATTCTGATGGAGCGACAGCGACCGAAGAATCCCCCGCCTTTTTAGCGAGTAGAATCTACAAATTCACGAAAAAGTGAATTTGACTTTTTACATACTCGTTAGGCAGGGGATTCTTCGGTAACGGAGAACAGAATGCGGAAAACAGAAAACGGAATTTTTGTAGTCCCGCCGCCGTTTTCTGTTTCGATAAATCTCAAAAGAAAACGGCGGCGGGACAGGGCGGACGGGGGCTTCGCCCCTGCGACCCCAGTTCAGAGTTCAGAGTTCAGAGTGCGGAATTTGTGAAAATTTGCTTTTTTGTGAATTTGGCTTTTTGATTTGCTTCAAAAGGCAGGGGGATTCTTCGGTCGCTAACGCTCCCTCAGAATGACGGCGGTGACAGAAAACGGAGTGCGGAAAACAGAAAACGGAATTTTGCAAAATTTGCTTTTTTGTGAATTTGTAGATTCTACCCGCTCATAAGGCAGGGGATTCTTCGGTCGCATTCGCTCCCTTGCGAATGACGGTGTTTGGTTTCAGGAAACATCGCTTTCAGCGAGCGCTTCGCTTGTTTTGACGATTTTGGGCGGTTGCAAATTTAGCATTTTGTAGGTAAAAAGCTAACGCTTTTTTGTAGCCTCCGCCAAAACTCTCTTTTCGCTAAAAGCTCAAAGAGGGTTTTGGCGGAGGCTGGGGGACGGGGGCTACCACCCCTGCGACCCTGTTTGGAAAATGTATTGCGAAATGTGGAAATTTGTTAGAAAAAGCAAAAACAAACCGCCGTCATTCGCAAGGGACGTAAGCCGACCGAAGAATCCCCCGCCTTGTGAGCGGGTAAAAAGGTAAAATTTACAAAAAAGCAAATTTGTGAAAATTCGCTTTTTCTTAAATTTAAAGATTCTACTCGCTAAAATTTCAGGGGATTCTTCGGTCGCTTCGCCTCCCTTGCGAATGACGGCGGTAACAGAAAACGGAATGCGGAAAACAGAAAACGGAATTTTGCAAAATTTGCTTTTTTGTGAATTTGTAGATTCTACCCGCTCATAAGGCAGGGGATTCTTCGGTCGCTTCGCCTCCCTTGCGAATGACGGCGGTAACAGAAAACGGAATGCGGAAAACAGAAATAAAACCTTCCCAATTCTTTCAAC
>DCIZ01000114.1:25781-25968 GCA_002317305.1 Campylobacter sp. UBA1713 | reverse complement strand
GCGTTTGCCGTGTCTAATGGATGAGCTACTGCGTTCCCTACTGCTTTGGCGGTGTCTAGCGGGTGGAGTATTGCGTTTTTCAAACCCTTAAAGCCGTTTTCTATGCCTTGTGCCGTTCCACCTATAAAGCCCATCGTAACGTCAGCTGCGCTGTGGTTACCGACTGCTAAATTTGTTTTGTAAAACG
>DCIZ01000114.1:13689-25560 GCA_002317305.1 Campylobacter sp. UBA1713 | reverse complement strand
CTTTTTCGTTTGAGATGTTTTGCTGTAAAGCAAATTTGACTGCTTGGGTTTTTAGCGTGTTTATCTCTTCGGTGTTAAACTGGCGGTAGTCTACTTTCACTCCGCTTTTTACATCTGCTTTAAAGTCGGCTAAATTTGCTGCTGTGCTTCCGCCGTTTTTGTTTGTGTAGGTCGCTGTGTTTAGGCTTGCGCCTTTTGCGCTTAAACCTTGCTCAACGGCACGCATCATAGCACTGCCTAGCGCATCTGCTCCTTTTTCGCTACTATGGCGGTGTTTAGTGCATCTCTAAACATCTCAAAATCTACGTTTTTGTTGAGTGTTTATAGGCTGTCGCCGATTTTCGTTAGCTTTTCTAGGCGGTCTCTTCGTCAAAAAAGGTTTTCATGTTTTTCCTTTGGTATTTGTTGTGTTGGTTTTTGCTTTAATGCATTTTTTGCATTTTTTTGTTTTTATGCATTTTCGTAAATTATAGCAAAAAATAGTTGATATGTAGCTTACGTGATGGGGTTTTTAGAGATGCTCTTAAGTGGTTTTTTAGAGATGCCTTAAATAGTTTTTATAATGCTCTTTCATTACTAATCTTTTATTTTATTTAAATTATTTTTATATTTATATTTTAATATAATATATTTATTTTAAATTAATATTTATTTTGATACAATCCCAAAAAGCGAATAAGTTTGTCTTATTTGTCTTATTTGTCTTATTTGTCTTATTTGTCTTATTTGTCTTATTTGTCTTATTTGTCTTATTTGTCTTATGACGAATTTGATAATGATTATTAAGAAAAGGACGTAACATGAACAGGGCATCATTAGATAATAGCGTTTGAAAATTCGCTACGTTTAAGCGTTCATCAAAAAGATGACTACAACTATATTCCTGCTATTTACATGCTAGGAAACACCAACAAACTTTCACAACATTGTCATGTTTTGTTAGATTTTGAGAAACAAAATGTAGACTTTATCACAAACTACGAAGCAAAGCTAAACAGCTACGTTGAGCTACAAAGCAAATTTGGTTTTTTGGCTTTTGCATCAAAAAATTCAAAAAAGGACATCTCATGTTTTTCGCTTTTTTAGCACAAGGCGTAAACGGTGCGGTTGTGAGCTTGCTGACTTTTTCGACCATCATAAGTGCCGAGCAAATTCTCTGCCACAGCGTGAATTTCGCCTCTTTGCCCATTACTTTTACGCTTGTTGGCTCGTTTCTTGCCATCCTTTTTCATGCGAAAATCGCCCAAAAAATCGGCAGAAAGTGGCTCTTTTGTGCCGCTTGTGTGGCTGGCATGGTGGGCGCTTTGGTCGCGGCTTTTGCGCTTTTTCACTCGCTTTTTTCGCTTTTTTGTGTTGGGACTTTTTTGCTAGGTGTCTTTACGAGCCTAAATTTGTATTATCGTTTTTTGGCAAAAAATAGTGCTTTTGTCATCGGCGGCGGTGTTATCGGGGCAGTTTTAGGACCAAACCTCGCATTTTTGGGCTCAGAAATTTTTTCGGTGAAATTTGTCGGTTCGTTTGGTTTTGCCTTTTTGCTCTGTTTTGTAAATTTGGTTTTGAACTTTTTTGTCAAATTTGAGCCAGTTTTAACACAAAACGAAACAAAAAGCCTAGACAAAAACGATAATGCCGTTTGGAAAAACAAAATTTTTGTCGCTTCTAGCCTTGCGTGTGGCTTTGGTTTTGGTCTTATGACACTAAACATGAACGCTTTGCCGCTTGCTAGCACCGACTTAGCGATGACAAAAAGCGTGCTTGTGGCGCACTTTTTGGCTATGTATCTGCCGAGTTTTGTCATTAGCGCGTGCAAATTTTCGCCAAAAACGCTCATCTTTTCAGGCTTTTTTCTATATATTTGTGCCGCGCTTGTCGCCGTTAGCGCAAACAACTTTTACGTCGTGCTTGTGCTGGTGGGCGTGGCGTGGTCTTTGAGCTTTAACGGCGGAACGCAGATGCTTTCAAGAGCAAATTTGCCTGCCAAAACTCGCCTTCAGTCGCTAAATTCGCTCATCACTTTTGGGCTAAATTTGGCGGCAAATCTTAGTATTGGTTTCATTTTTGGCTTGCCAAATCCGTGGGTTTTTCTAAATTTAATAATGGCGTTTTTTAGCGTTGTGGCACTTTTGTGCGTTTGGTGGCTGGCAAGAGTGCGATGAAAATCTAAAAAAAACACAAATTTGCTTTTAGTTTGGTTTCTCAGGCTTTCCCAACTTTACTGGGGTTGAAATTTCAAAAGTATCGGGCGGAAAGCAAAAGAGCTAAAAGCGAAAATTAAAAGCTAAAAAACGCAAAAAAAGCGAAAAAGCTAGTGAGCACAAAAGCAAAAAAACGCAAAGTCAAAAGCAAAACATAAGCCATAATTCTATAAAATAAAAATAAAAAAAACCGAGAAAAGGAAAAATGACTTATGCAGACGAATTTTATCAAATCAAATGCTTAAAAATGCATTTAACATCGAAACAAGAGATGCCAAATTTGAGAGGTGCGAGACCTTAAAATTCAGCAAAGGCAAAGAGGAGTTGCGCCTACAAATTTTTAGAGATCTCCTAAAACACACAATACACGCCCCACCATAAAACGGGGCAAAAAAGTTAGATAGCACCCGTAAAACAAAAGCGAGTTAGTTTTATGGATGCTAAACAAAAGCCATATCAAAAGCGATATGAGAGCAAGATTATTTGAGTTCGACTTTCGCGCCAACTTCCTCAAGTTTCTTTTTCGCTGCCTCTGCATCGTCTTTGCTAACAGCCTCTTTGATAACAGAAGGTGTGCCCTCAACGGCATCTTTTGCCTCTTTAAGACCAAGACCAGTAAGCTCACGAACAACTTTAATGACTTTGATCTTCTCAGCGCCTGCATCTGTAAGAACTACGTTAAACTCTGTCTTCTCCTCGACTGCCGCTGCTGCTGCGCCACCTGCAGCACCTGCTACCATAACAGGAGCCGCACTTACGCCAAACTTCTCCTCGAACTCTTTTACAAGCTCGCTAAGCTCCAAAACTGAAAGATTTGAGATAAACTCCAATACATCTTCTTTTGTGATTGCCATTTTAAATCCTTTTTAAATCACGAATAAATATTTTGCAAATTTAAATTTGTCTCTACAACATAAAAAATTTACAAACAAAAAGCGGAAAATCCGCAAAGCCAGTTTGACCGAAATTTAACACAACCTAAATTTAACACGACCAAACATAACCAAAAAAAACGCCGAAAAACAAAAAACACCACGAAAAATTTTAAGGCAAATTTAAATTTACACTAAAATTCACGCCAAAAAATTCACGCAAAAAAACTTACGCCGCCTCGTTTTCTTTTTTCTCTTTAAGCGCATTCAAGCCGATAGTAAAGTTTTGGATAGGTGCGTTCCAAACTTGTAGCAACATAGCGATGAGCTCGTTTCTCGAAGGCATCTTTGAAAGTGCCACAACCTTGCTAACAGGTGCGACTTCGCCCTCAATGAACGCCGTCTTGATAACAAAAAGCTCGCTGTTTGCCTCGGCAAATTTCGCTGCAACTTTCGTAACCGCTAGCTGGTCAGCGCCCCAAAGAAAGATGTTTGTATCTTTTAAAGACATGCCACTTTTCTCTGCGTTGTTGAGCGCGATGTTTGCCAACGTGTTTTTCACGACCTGAACTTTTACGTCCTGCTCGCGTGCTGCGTTTCTCAACTCTTCTAGCTTTTTTACACTAAGACCTTTGTAGTCGCAAACCACGATGGCTTCGCTGTTTTTGAAGTCTGCTTCCAAAGCTGCGATGAGTTGTGCTTTTTCTTCTCTTGTCATTTTCTACTCCTTTCTGATTGTTGATTTAAGCAGAGTGTAAGTTTTCAAATTTAACTTAACGATTAAGCCAAAGCCTCATGCCGT
Source organism: Campylobacter sp. UBA1713 (assembly GCA_002317305.1). GTDB lineage: Bacteria > Campylobacterota > Campylobacteria > Campylobacterales > Campylobacteraceae > Campylobacter. The sequence goes on along the minus strand of DCIZ01000114.1, from coordinate 21,691 downwards.
CTTCAATCTAAGATAACATTTAGTAAAGCTTTGATTCTACCACAAAATTCATTAAAAATAGTTTAAATGGCAAATTTCCAATAGACTTGTTCGAGCGGCTCGCTTTTAGTAGCACAAAAAACCGCTACTCAAACAAACCGCCACCGCCTACTTTTACGCCGTTTGTCTCGCCCGCAAAGCCTTTGTAGGCAGGTGTGAGGCGGACAGCTTTGCAGTAGGCTGAACTGGTGCTCGTGTTTGAGACAGTTACAGTGGCGTTTGCCGAATTTGTAGTGAGCGTGAGGCAGTCGCTCCAGCGGTCGCTACTGCGTGAAAAGGTCTGCTGGAGTGTCGGGCTCATCTTGCCAATGTCAGAAGTGGAGTTGTTGAGTGCGCCGTCAGCTGAAAAGTTGCCGTTTATGTTGTAGTATGTCGCAAGCTCGGTCAGTGCGTTTTTTAGCTCCAAAGAGGCTTTGACCGCGCCTGCGTCGTCTTTTGTCGCGGTGAGTTTTGGAATGGCAATGCTAGCTAAAATGCCTAAAATTACTATTATTAACACGAGTTCTATCATCGTAAATGCTCTTTTCATTTTGCTGTCCTTTTTTAATTTGTGTAAATTTTGGCTTAATTATCGCAATTTTAAGCTTTAATTTTGCTTAAATTTGCAAATTTGTTACTGAAATTTTTGCAAAATAGCCCTTGTCGCCTACAAAATGTCGCCTACAAAACATTTCACTTTACCAAAAAATCAAATTCACTATCGACAAGATTCTTCATTTTCGCGCCACCACAACTACCTTTGCTAAAGGGCACCTCTAAAAAACCATTTAAGTAAATTTGGTGGCTTGCTTTTTCGTTTGTTTTTGTATATTTTTACCTTAAAATTCGTCAAATACGACAGTATTCTCCTCATTTTAAGAAAAAAATCTCCTAAAAACACTTCGAAAAATCAAGCCAAACTGGTTTTTAGAGATGCCCTAAACTCTGAAACCACAACACGCATGGTAAATTTACCGCTTTTAGCAAATTTAACATGGCTCACGGGAAAGTCGTTTGCCGCCTCGACCGCCTCACATTCACCGCCCACACACTCGACAAACTGCACGCCACGAGTGCCAGTAGCAAGCTTTGTGCTGGCTTTTACCGCTACCACTTCGCCCACTTCAACCTCGCTTTTTGTGTAAATTTTTGCAAACGGAAAGTAAAAAACCTCCGCACACAAATTTACAACAAAAACAAAAAGTAACAAAAGTAAAGAGTTTTTCATGGGCTGCTCCTTATGTTTGCATCTTTGACGGCTTACGGCTTACGGCTTAACGTTACGGCTCGACTGCTACAACTGCGATGGCAAACCCGCCGTCATGCGATATGCTAACGCTACTTTTGAGTTTTTCAAATTTAGGCGAAATGGCGTGAAAAAATGGCTGTCCGCGTTCGTTTTTGCGAAGTTCTACATCTAAAAACGAAAATTCCGCCCCTATTCCACACCCAAGCGCCTTGCTAAGCGCCTCTTTTGCCGCCCAAACTCCTGCCCAGCTTTGTGGAGTTTTAAAAAGCAAACGCTCGTTTTCACTCAAAAAACGGCGCAAAAAAAGCTCGCCATTTCGCTTAAAAACACCTTCGATTCGCTCAATTTTGACCATATCTACACCTATCACAAAAACGCCTTTTTAAATTTGAATTTTGACAAAATGCTAATCAAATTCAGGATATTTCACATCGACTTCTTGTTGTTTTGCAAGAACTGCTCGCCCGTTTTTTATCACATATGGCGTGATGACAAAGATAACTTCACTTCGTTTTTCGACCATTTTGTTGCTACGAAATAGCCAGCCGAGCAACGGAATGCTACCCATCAATGCCACTCTACTCTCCTCTATGGCGTGGTTTTTGGTAATGAGTCCGCCCAAAATTACGCTGTCGCCACTACGCACCTCCACAACTGACGATATCTTTTTTTGCATCGTATCCGGTGCTATCTCGCGAATTTGGCTCTGTTTTAGCCTATCTTCATTATATTTAAATGTGCTAATACTCGGATTAATGCGAAGCATGATGCTTCCATCTTCACTAATGCTTGGCAATATATTTAACAAAATACCAACAAATTGTGAATATTGGTTATAAGTAACGCTCGTTTTTGTCGTGCTAGCCGAGTCGGTCGAACTCTCTTGACTAATGCGATAATTTACAAATTCGCCTACACTAATGAGCGCTTGCTGGTTGTTAAGTGTCATAACCCTAGGCGTAGAGATAAGTTTGCTGTAACCGCTTAAGCTCAAAAAATTTAACAAGCCATCCACACTAAGTCCGCTACCACCATTTACGACAAAAGTGCCGCCTCCGCTAGCTCGTGAGAGGCTAGAACTCGTGCCACCAAACGAAAAACGGCTCGTTGCGTCGTTGAAAAGTGTCGTAAAAGATAGGTCAAATTTACTCCAGTCCACTCCTCTGCTCTCATCGTTTGAGAAGTCGACGGAGATGATGGCGACCTCTATCAAAACCTGCTGTTTTAGTCGTTTTTGTAAATTTGATATGTAGTTTTCTACACGCACAAGATCTTTTGGCGTGCTAGTAACAGTGATGAGTCCTGCTGGCTGGTTAATGATGAGCGAGGCGTTTTTGTAGGAAAGAAGGCTTTTGAGTTCAGTAGAGAGCGAACTCCAAAAGTCCAGTTTTTCTGTAACAGTGATGGCGTTTTCGCTAGCAGGCGCACTAGTGCTAACCTGCGTGCTTGTGCCGCTCGTGCCCGTCTGAACTGGTGCTTGGTCGGTTGAGGCTTTTGTAACGGATGTCCCTTCTCGGACAGAATTTATGTAGTCAAGCTTAAAGCTTTTTGTTCTAGTGCCTTCTATTGTTAGGTGTTTTTTGTCTTTTATGTAAAAAAGATTGTTTTTTGTGATGAAAATTTTCAGTAACTCGTCTAGTTTTACATTTGTTAATTTTGTAGAGTAAAGTGGAGCTTTTAGTCGTGCCAGTGTGTAGTCATCTGCTACAGTTAGCCCAAAGCCACACTCTCTTGCGAGTCGCTCAAAAAGCTCCAGTGTGCTTACAGCACTGGTGATGTGTAGGCTAAATTTGCGTGTGTTGCAGTTTTGTTTTTTTTGTGCTTGTGGCGTTGGCGGTGTGTAAGTTGGAGTTGTAGGCGAAACGTTTGAAGTCTTTGTTGTTGCCTCTTGTGTTGGTTGCACAGCGTGTGAGAAATTTACCGCAAAAAATAAAAAAATAAAAAGTGTAAATAGCTTTTTCACTGCGACCACCTTGTATAAATTTAAGATGTGCGGGGGAGTCCCGCGAAAAATACCAAGACGTCTAAAAACGCTTGTAATGTAAAGTTGCTTTTTTGATGCTAGCAAATTTTGTGTTAGCAAAAAGAGAAACAACGACCAACGGCGACTAATTTTTAAACACTATAAAAACACCTCTAAAAAACCAGTTTGACTTGATTTTAGAGGTGTTTTTAGCAGATTTTTATTTTAGATCAAGTAGCTCTTGTGAATCCAAAGTTATAGATGGACTCATAGTAAGAGAGAGTTTTGCACCCTTAATGTAGCGTCCCTTTGAAGTCGCTGGTTTGTGCTTGTTAATAGTTTTTACAAAAGCGTTAATGTTCTCCAAAAGTTGCTCTTTTGTAAAGCTAACCTTGCCAAGACCTGCGTGAATATTTCCTTGTTTGTCTACACGGAAATTCACCTGACCGCTTTTTGCGTTATTGACCGCTTGTGCTACATCCATCGTAACCGTTCCAGTTTTAGGATTTGGCATCAAGCCTTTTGGTCCAAGAAGTCGCCCTACTTTACCCACAAGTCCCATCAAATTTGGCGTTGCGATCAAAACGTCAAAGTCAAAGTTGCCTTTTGATATCTCATCTACTAGATCTTCAGCACCCACAATCTCAGCGCCTGCTGCTTTTGCCTCGTCTGCTTTTACATCTTTTGCGATGACAGCAACACGAACACTCTTGCCTGTTCCAGCTGGAAGGACAACAGAACCTCTAACCATCTGGTCAGCGTGGCGAGGATCAACATTTAGCTGCATTGCGATCTCCAAAGTCTCGTCAAATTTAGCCGAAGCCAAACCTTTGACGACTTCTACCGCTTCGTCTAAGCTGTAAATCTTTGTTGCATCAACCTTTTTCAAAAGTTTTGCATATCTTTTTGTAGTTTTTGCCATAATACTCTCCGCATAAATTTGCTTCCACTTCTTAGGAGCATCTCCAAACTAAATTTCAGAAACACTCTTTTTTAAATCTTAAGTGGTCAAAGATTATTCAGTAACTGTAATTCCCATTGAGCGAGCAGAACCTGCGATGATCTTCGCCGCTTGCTCTCTGTCCTTCGTGTTCATGTCAGCGATCTTCTTATCAACGATCTCCAAAATTTGAGCCTTTGTAAGAGTGCCAACTTTATTTTTCAAAGGATTATCAGCACCTTTTGAAACGCCTGCCGCTTTTTTGATCAAATCTGTCGCAGGTGGCTGTTTTGTGATAAAGGTAAAACTCTTGTCTGCATAAACAGTGATAACAACAGGAATGTTAAAACCTGCCATATCTTTTGTTCTCTCGTTAAAAGCCTTACAAAATTCCATAATATTGACACCTCTTTGACCCAAAGCAGGACCAACAGGAGGGCTTGGGTTTGCCTTTGCGGCAGCAATCTGAAGTTTAATTTCGCCAACAACTTTCTTAGCCATAAACTATCTCCTTAAATAATCTTCTCAACTTGTGTGTATAAAATTTCCACAGGCGTGCTTCTACCAAAAATAGAAACATTTAGTTTTAACTTACCGTGAATCATATCATACTCTTCAACTATTCCATTAAAATTTGCAAATGGTCCATCTATCACCCTAACCGTCTCACCATTTTCAAAATCAATCCTCGGTTTTGGTGCGGCACGATTCTCGATCTTGTCCAAAATCGTCTTGACATCTTTTTCGCTAAGTGGGGCAGGTTTTTTAGCTTCGCCGATAAAACGAGAAACTCTTGAAAGTGCTTGAATCTTTTGCCACAAAGCGTTTGTCAAATCCAACTCAGCAAAGACATAGCCAGAATATAGTGTCCGCTCAATAACCTTTTGCTTACCATTTTTGATATCAATAATATCTTCTGTTGGAACGACAACTTGGGCAATCTGCTCAAAAAAACCATTTGCTTTTAAATTTTCGACTGCTTGTTTTACCGACAACTCGCTACCTGCATAAGTCTGAATCGCATACCATTTATAAGCCATTATAATATCCTTATACAAATTTAGAAATACTAAATGACATAACAAGATCAACCAAAGCTAGAAAGAGCGAAATAATCACAACAACGCTTATAACCGTTATAAATGCATTTCGAACTTGTTCTTTTGTAGGAAAAATGACTTTGTCCAACTCAGCTTTTGCGTTTCTAAAACCATTTACAATTTTACTCATAACATAACCTTAAATAGTGGCAGGGCAGGAGGGATTCGAACCCCCAACCATCGGATTTGGAATCCGGCGCTCTACCATTGGAGCTACTGCCCTACTTTAAAAATTATTTTAACTTTGTCTCTTTGTGAACTGTGTGTTTTTTAAGTCTAGGACAATACTTTCTAAGCTCCAACTTCTCTGCTTTTTTCTTAGCATTTTTAGTAGTAGAGTAGTTAATATCACCACACTCAGAACACTTCAAACCAACTTTAATAACATTAGAATTTTTTGCCATCTCTAAATCCTCAAATTCAAATTTTCTAGCACGAGATAAAAGGAGCAAAAGCAAAAAGCAAGCTCCCTTATCACGTGCCTTAAAAAAAGCTTATCCTAAGATCTTAGTAACAACGCCAGAACCTACAGTTCTACCGCCCTCTCGAATCGCAAAACGAGTTCCATCCTCCAAAGCAACTGGGTGAATGAGCTCAACTGTGATCTTCAAGTTATCGCCCGGCATAACCATCTCTGTTCCTGCTGGAAGAGTGATAGAGCCTGTAACGTCTGTTGTTCGGACGTAGAATTGCGGTCGATAGTTGTTAAAGAATGGAGTGTGTCGTCCACCTTCCTCTTTTGTCAAGACGTAAACCTCGCCCTCAAATTTAGTGTGTGGAGTGATTGATTTTGGTTTAGCAAGAACCATACCGCGCTCAACATCCTCTTTCTTTGTTCCACGCAAAAGAACACCTACGTTATCGCCAGCCTCGCCTTGATCCATCTCTTTTCTAAACATCTCAACGCCAGTAACTGTTGTAGTTTGTGTATCTTTGATTCCCACGATCTCAATAGTGTCGCCAACTTTAACAACACCTTTCTCGATTCTTCCTGTTACAACTGTTCCACGACCAGAGATAGAGAAAACGTCCTCGATAGGCATCAAGAACTCTTTGTCTGTTGCACGAACAGGTGTTGGAATGTAGGCATCTACTTCTGACATCAACTTCAAGATCTTCTCTGACCACTCACCATCTTTGCCCGCTTTCGCCTCTTCAAGTGCTTGAAGTGCTGAACCGCTTACGATAGGAGTGTCATCGCCTGGGAAGTCATATTCGCTTAGAAGCTCACGAATCTCCATCTCAACAAGCTCCAAAAGTTCCGCATCATCTACCATGTCCGCTTTGTTCATGAAAACAACGATGTAAGGAACGCCGACTTGTCGAGAAAGCAAGATGTGCTCTCTAGTTTGTGGCATCGGACCATCAGCAGCTGAAACAACCAAGATCGCACCATCCATCTGAGCCGCACCAGTGATCATGTTTTTGACATAATCGGCGTGTCCCGGACAATCAACGTGCGCATAGTGTCGTGCCTCTGTCTCATACTCAATGTGAGAAGTTGCGATAGTAATTCCACGCTCTTTCTCTTCAGGAGCATTGTCAATGTTGTCATAGTCTTTCAACTCTGCCAAACCTTTTCGTGAAAGAACAGCTGAAATCGCAGCCGTCAAAGTAGTCTTACCATGGTCAACGTGACCGATAGTTCCGATATTTACGTGTGGTTTTGTTCGAGAAAATTTCTCTTTTGCCATACTGATATCCTCCGTATAGAATAAAAATTTTATTTTAATTGTAAAAACGAACCAAATGGAGCTCATAGCGAGATTTGAACTCGCGACCTCTTCCTTACCAAGGAAGTGCTCTGCCCCTGAGCTATATGAGCAAAAACACAGAGTTGGAGGGAAGTTACAAATTAAAATACAAAAAACTAAAATTTGACTTAGGATAAATTTTGTTAGGTTAAATTTAACAATAGAGTAAATTTAAGATACAGCTCCCAGTCAAAAGATGGAGCGGGAAACGGGGCTCGAACCCGCGACCCTCAGCTTGGAAGGCTGATGCTCTAGCCAACTGAGCTATTCCCGCATCAAAAAAATTAGTAAGTGGTGGTGAGACGTGGATTCGAACCACGGAAGACGTAGTCAGCAGATTTACAGTCTGCCCTCGTTGGCCGCTTGAGTATCTCACCTCAACAAAAAATATTTTGACATAAAACTTACTAATCTGGTCAAACACTGTCAAAAAAAGTGGAGCTGGTGAACGGACTTGAACCGCCGACCTACTGCTTACAAGGCAGTAGCTCTACCAACTGAGCTACACCAGCGTCTCCAAAAATGAGCCCGTATTATAGCCAAAAAAATTTCATTTGTCAAGGGTTTTTTGTAAATTCCTAAATTTTTGTAACCGAGCATATTTGAAAACAACAAGATGCAAATTTGCAAAACCGACAAATTATTTGTCCTGCAATAAACAAAAAGATGTTTGTTATAATTTTACTCGTGATTTTAAAGTAGAAAGAAAAAGTGGAGCTGGTGAACGGACTTGAACCGCCGACCTACTGCTTACAAGGCAGTAGCTCTACCAACTGAGCTACACCAGCACCAAAATTTAAGAAAGGCGTATTTTAGCAAAAAAATTCCAATTTGTCAAGAGGTTTTGCGAAATTTTTAAACAACCGCCATCGGAAAGCAGAGTGCGGAAAACGGAAAACGGAATTTCGTAAATTTACTTTTTCTTGAATTTAACGATTCTACTCGCTCAAAAAGCAGGGGATTCTTCGGGTCGCTTCG
>DCIZ01000114.1:0-13673 GCA_002317305.1 Campylobacter sp. UBA1713 | reverse complement strand
CTCAGAATGACGGCGTTGATTTTACTTTTTTTTGATAATTGCAAAAACTCCACACTCTGTTTTCCGAATGTAAAAAGCCATCGCTTTTTATTTGTCCTCGCCACTATTTTCTTTTCGCTTTCGTCTCAAAGAAAATGATGGCGAGGACGTGGGACGGGGGCTTCGCCCCTGCATTCAGAAAACGGAAAACGGAAAACGGAAAACGGAATTTTGAAAATTTACTTTTTTGTGAATTTATAGATTCTATTTTGTCAAAAGGCGGGGGATTCTTCGGTCGCTAAACGCTCCCTCAGAATGACGGCGTTTATTTGTCGATTCTGTCGAATCGCAAATTCTCGCTCTCTGCTCTCTGCTCTCCACAATCAGTTCTCCGTTTTCAGTTTTCCGAACGCAACCTCGCCCACACCATCTCCCCGTCATCTACACGCGCCTGCCAAAGCACATCATACTCCAAATTCGCACGCAAATTTACCCTATTGACAAATTTATTTGAACGATATATCAAAAGCCACCTTACAAAACCACCGCCCTCGCCCACATCACCAAAACCGCCACCACGCCCCAGCACGCCACACTCACCAAGCGCCCTCACCAGCCCCTCGCCACCCTCAAACATCACCAGCCGCCGCCTCCACGCACCAAAAAGCTCGCTACTCACACTCACCTCTCGCCCACGCACCCCAAAGAGCCTTTTCCCCGCAAAAGCCTCACCGCCACGCCTAGACCAGACCAAAACATCCGGCGCACGCCCGCCACCACAAAAGCCACCCGCAAGCCTCGCATCCAGCAAAGGATCATCTGCCACCACAGTCCCGCCACCTATCACCAGCAGCTCCACCAGCTCACGAAGTCTATGTGCATGCGTCCGACTTGCCAAATTTGAGATAGTCCCGCCGACCACACTTCCGTTTGCGCTCATCGCTAGTTTCAAAAAGCTAAAATTCCCCGCACGCCACGCCTCAAACGGCTCCAAAAGCGCCTCGCACTCCTCACGCCGCACCCCAAAATCCACACGCACACCACTCTCTCGCAGCCACGCCGCACCGCCACCTTCGCACGCCCCTTTCTCACCCGCTCCCACCACCACACGCCTCACCCCCACGCGTGCCAAAAGCTCACAACACGGCGGCGTTTTGCCCTCATGCGAACACGGCTCAAGCGTTACGTAAGCAGTAGCACCGTTAAGAGCGCAAAACGCAGAATCTAAATTTTTCTCACCACCAAATTTACCGCCACCCGCCACGCTCACCGCCCACGCCCACGCCTCGCTAGCACTCAAAAAACTCTCCTCACTCCGCCCTAGTGCTGCACACACCGCTCGCAGCTCTGCATGTCCTCGCCCCGCCTTTTGGTGCGCTTCCACCGCCAAAATTTCGCCATTTCGCCCTACCAAAACACACCCAACCGCTGGATTTGGAAAGGTCAAAAGCTGGTGCTCCCACGCACGCGCCAAAGCCAAGTCCATATAAAATTCATCGCCCATTTTAACGCCCTTTAAGTCAAAAAAGCTAAAATATCAAAAATTTATTTAAAAAAGGTTAAAAATGATCGAAGTTAAGAGCTTAACTCACAGATTTGGACAGCAGTTGCTTTTTGAGGATGTAAATTTGAGTTTAAAGCCACAGTGTCGTTACGGACTCATAGGCGCAAACGGCGCGGGCAAGTCGACTTTTCTAAAAATCCTAAGCGGCGAAGTGGAATTTAGCAGTGGCGAAGTAGAAATTTTGCCAAACAAACGTGTCGGAATTTTAGGTCAAAACCAGTTTGCCTTTGAAAACTACACGCTAAAAGATGCCGTTTTGCTCGGCAACAAACGACTTTTTGACGCCGTAAAAGAAAAAGATCGCCTCTACTTAAGCGAAGAGTTTACAGACGAAGTAAACGACCGCCTAAGCGAACTCGAGATCATCACAGCAGAAGAAGACCCAAACTACGAATACGAAACACGCATAGAAAAAATTCTCAGCTCACTCGGTTTTACAAATTTTGACTTAAAAATGAGCGAGATAGAAAATTCTCAAAAATTTAAAATTCTACTCGCACAGGTGCTCTTCCCAAAGCCAGATGTGCTATTTTTGGACGAGCCTACAAACAACCTCGACCTCGAAGCCATAGCTTGGCTAGAGCGTGAGCTAAATTTGCACGAGGGCGTTTTGGTCGTCATTAGCCACGACAGACACTTTCTAAACCACGTTTGCACGCACATTTTGGACGTCGACTTCAAAAAAATTCGTGAATTTAGTGGCAACTACGACGACTGGTACATGGCGGCGAATCTCATAGCACGTCAAGCACAGATGGAGCGTGAAAAAAAGCTAAAAGAGAAAGAGGAGTTAGAGCGTTTCATAGCACGTTTTAGCGCAAACGCCAGCAAAGCACGCCAAGCGACAAGCCGCGCAAAACAACTCTCAAAACTAGACATAGCAGAGATAAAAACATCTAGCAGACGCGACCCTAGCATCCTCTTTCGGTGCGGACGTGAGATAGGCAACGAGCTTGTGGAGATGAGCGGGCTAAATTTGAGTTATGGCGAAAAAACCATCTTTAAACACTTTGACTTTAAGCTTTTAAAAGGCGACAAAGTTGCCATCATCGGTGCAAACGGCGTGGGAAAAAGCACCTTTTGTAAAACGCTTGTGGGCGAGGTTGTTGCTGGAAAAGTGCACGTGGGCGCGACCATAGAGCTGGGCTACTTTAGTCAAGAGTGCATGAGTGAAATTCGTGGCGATATGAAGCTTTACGAGTGGCTACGAAGTGAAAAAAACAGAGACCTTGACGAGATAAGAAAGTGTCTCGGGCGGATGCTTTTTAGCGGAATCGAACAAGAAAAGGCGGTAAATGCGCTGAGCGGTGGCGAAAAACACAGGCTAAATTTGAGCCGCTTGATGCTAGAAAAACCAAATTTGCTTGTGCTTGACGAGCCAAACAACCACCTCGACCTAGAAGCCATCATCGCTTTGGGCGAGGCGCTTTTTGAGTTTAAAGGCGCAGCGCTTTGTGTTAGCCACGACAGAGAGCTCATAGACGCTTTTGCAAACCGAATTTTGCACTTTAAAGGCAACGGCGAGATAGTAGACTTTCGTGGAAGTTACGAGGAGTATGTAGCGAGCATGGAAGCTGAAAAATAAACTGACGAGCAAGTAGAATTTGCAAATAATTCGAATCGCAAATTCATCACTCCGCACGCACTCTATTTTCCGTTTTCCGTTTTCCGCACTCCGTTTTCTGAATGCAGGGGCGAAGCCCCCGTCCGCCCGTCCCTCGCCACCGATTTTTGAGCTTCAGCGAAAAAATCGGTGGCGAGGGACTATAAAAAAGCGTTAGCTTTTTGTTCGGAAAACGGAGTGCGAAAAGCAGAAAACGGAATTTAAAAAATTCACTTTTAGCTAAATTTGACGATTCTACTCGCTCACCAGGCAGGGGATTCTTCGGTCGGCTTTCGCCTCCCTCAGAATGACGGCGGTAACAGAAAACAGAAAACAGAATGCGGAAAACGGAATTTGCAAAAATTCGTTTCTGTATAACCGCAAATTTCCGCACTACGCACTACGCACGCATTCTGTTTTCCGCATTCCGAAAGGGGTCGCAGGGGCGAAGCCCCCGTCCGCCCGTCCCTCGCCACCGATTTTTGAGCTTCAGCGAAAAAATCGGTGGCGAGGGACTATAAAAAAGCGTTAGCTTTTTGTTCGGAAAACGGAGTGCGAAAAGCAGAAAACGGAATTTAAAAAATTCACTTTTAGCTAAATTTGACGATTCTACTCGCTCACCAGGCAGGGGATTCTTCGGTCGGCTTTCGCCTCCCTCAGAATGACGGCAGTAACGGAAAACAGAAAACGGAATGCGGAAAACGGAATTTGCAAAAATTCGTTTCTGTATAACCGCAAATTTCCGCATTCCGCACTCTGTTTTCCGAATCACGCCAGTCTATACTCCTTCTTCGGCTTTTTCGGCAAGACAAAGCGTGTTGTCGGTTTGTATTCGGTATCTACCGCAAATTTAACCCCTTGCGGATTCTTCACCCCCACCTCGCCCTTGTCAAGATCGACCAGTTTTAGCGCTTCGACTGGACAGCTTTGAACACAAGCGGGCTCTTTGCCATCGTCTTGTCGCTCGTAGCACATAGAACACTTTTCGGCTTTTTGTAGCTCGGCGTTAAATTTTGGCGCTTCAAACGGGCATGAATTTACGCATCCTTTGCACCCGATGCACGCCTCTTGGTTATGCACCACGATGCCGTCAGCGCGCTTTTCGTAAGCTCCCGCAGGGCAAATTTTAGCACACGCCGGATCTTCGCAGTGGTTGCACGCAAGCGAGACAAATGCCCTTTCGCGGTAGAAGTAGTCGCCACGTGAGGCAAATTCATAACTAGAAAATTCGCCGTTGCCCGCCGCACCATAAGGCAAGCGGTTGTTGGCACTCTCTGGGTAGCTCTCACCGACAAAGTGAACGCTTCGCCACGCGATGTCGCTAGCTGTATGGTTTTGGTTTTTGCAAGCCATAGCGCAGGTGTTGCAACCGATGCACTTTGAACTATCTACTAAAAATGATTTTTTCATGTTTTGTTTCCTTTTTTTAAATTTGTCAAATCTTCCTCACGCTCACAAACTGGTCGTGAATCGCGATGCCCGGCATTCCCGTTTTCCACTTGCCCATGTCCGCTTCCGTGTCATCGACTAGCTCATTTACGTTAAAGTAGCTTCCTCTATACCACCCCTCATAAGCCATCGTAATGCCCGCTGGAACGTTGTCTGTTACCTTTGCTTTTAACTCCAGCTGTCCGTTTTTGTTTGAAACTGCCACGAGGTCTAGGTCTTTTATGCCACGCGCCAAAGCATCTTTTGGGTTTATGTAAAGAAAAGGCTCGCCGCCGTTAAACTGGCTCATCCAGTCTAGGTTTTGAAACTGCGAGTGCAAACCAAACCTTGTGTGCGGGCTCATGAATCGCAAAGCATCATAAGGCTTTCGCCCTTCTAAAAATACAGGCAACTCGGCATTACCAAACTCCTTTGCCTTTGCGCTCTTAAATTCAAATTTGCCGCTTGGCGTGCCAAATTTGCCGCCTTCCCACGCCACAAGTCCGCTCTTTGCTTTGACTGGACCTTTTAGTAACTCGCGGTAGTCTTTCATGCCAAACTGCTTATAAAGCCCTTCGTTAAACTCTTTTGAGAGGAATTTTTCGCCATCGTACTCCTGCGGAAAAGTGCAGCTTCCCGCCTCAAGCGAATTTATCTTTTTACTCAGTAAACAAGCTATCTCTATGTCATTTTTTGCCTCAAAAAGTGGCTTTATGGCTGCTTGGTTTATGCTCATCCAGTAGTGCCAGTAGCTCACATTTAGCGCGTTTTCTTCAAACTGCGTCGTAACTGGCAGCACTATGTCTGCCCACTTTGCACTCTCGTTAAAAAACTGGTCTGCCACCACCACCATCTCCACCTTTTTAAACGCCTTTATAAGCTCGTTTCTGTTTGCGTCTTGCCCAAAAGGATTCTTGCACGCCACCCAAAGCAAATTTATCTCTGGGCTCTTTGTCTCCAAAAGCTCACGCGCCGTTTTGTTTATGTTTAGCGGGCGGTCGGTGTAGGTAGCTTTTGCGCCGCCACCTTTGTCAAATTCGCCCATCGGTCCTACTGCACCCGTGTAGCCCGTGCTACCTTTTGGTGCGCCAAAGCCCATGAGATAGTAGTTTTGTCCCCACGTTTGCAAATGTCCGTAACGCGCACCGCCGCCTTTTAGCCCTATGTTTCCAGTTAGTGCTACAAAAGCGTCTATGGCACGCACCATGCTTCCGCCGTTAGAGTGGCGTTGCATGCCGTAGCCTATCCAAACGCTAGATGGCTTGCCTGCCTTTACAAAGCCCTCTGCTAGCATGGTGATGACCTTTTCAGGAACGCCCGTTAGCTCGCTCGCCCACTTTGTGCTGACGTTTTTGTTTAGGTATTCTTTAAATTCGCTAAAACCGTGTGAATTTTTCTCTATCCACTTTTTGTCGTAGAGTTTTTTCTCTACTATGTGTTTTGCCATCGCTAACGCCAAAGCACCGTCCGTGCCAGGACGAATTTGCACGAATTCGTCCGCCTTTGCCGCTGTTGTGGTAAAAAGCGGGTCTATGACTATGACTTTCGCACCTTTTTCTTGTGCTTTGTAGATATATTTGAAAGAGTGAATAGACGTTTCAGCCGGATTTACGCCCCACAAAATGATCTGTTTTGAGTGCTCCATGTCCTCTGGGTCGTTGCACCACATGTTGCCCATGTCAAAGTTTTGCGCGTCTATGCCCGCAGGCCAGCAAGGCGTCCCGACAAGCCTAGAAGTGTAGCCAAGCGAGCTAAACATGCCCTCGATGCCATAATGCATAATGTCAAAGTTGCCTGAATATTTGCTTAAACACGCACCAAGCAAATTTCCGTCTTGTTTTTTTAGTTTCAAAAACTGCTTTGCTATGCGCTCAAGCGCCTCGTCCCAGCTGATGCGTTTCCAAAGCCCGCTACCTTTGCCGCCTACTTGCAACATCGGCGTTCTCAGCCTCTCTGGGCTATAAACTCGCCTAACGTAGCTGTTGCCTTTTACGCAAAGCCCGCCGTTTGTGTAGGTGCTCTCCTCAGCGCCTTCTAAAAATTCTAGCCGTCCGTTTTTTACGTAGCTAACTATAGAACACGTGTCGTAGCAGTTACGTGGACAGGCGTTTCGGTAAATTTGGTAGTCGCTCTTTTTTGTGTAGTAGTGTTTTAACTCTTGCTCGTCAGCTGCTTTTAGCACCGTCGAAGCCGGAAAAGATGCCACTACACCGCTGGCAAAAAGCCCTTTTAAAAAACTTCGTCTCTCCATGTTTTGTCCTTTTTTTAAAATTTGAATTTGTTGTTTTTTTTAAACTCTGCTATTTAACTATCATTTACGATGCAAAGCAAACACTCACGCAAAAACATCACCTCTTTGCTTTGTGCTTTAAAAAGAATTTCAGCACAAAGAAATTTGAGAAATGGTTTTAGCATGCTCACAAAAAACTCCGCCCTCTCGCTCTTTAAAAATTCGTTTTTCTTTTCAAATTCAGCGTAAAGCAGCGCGTAGTAAACCTCCAAAGCGATGCCCACAAAGTCATCTGGCACGCGGTTTTCCTCGCTACTAAAAAGCCCGACAGAGCGGTAAAAGTCGCGAAATTTCAAAGTAGTCGCGCTAAACAAAACGTCTGAATTTTCAAAATAAAACCCTGCGTTTGTGGCTATTATGGGTCGCTCTGGTCCCACAAAATGCAGGTTAAACGCCGCTTCTAGTTTTGTAAAGTCAAGCGCTTTTGCACTCTCGTTTAGGTTGCTTTCTTTTACAAAAGGCAAATTTGAAAGCGCTCGAAAAGCCGCCACAAGCTCCTCTTCGTTTTTTGAGTTAAACGCGTTGGCACAAAACTTAACCAAATCTAAATGCATGAGACACCTTTGTAAATTTAATTTCGGCGAATTTTAACGAAAACTAAACGAGCCAAGTGTCGTGCATCTGACACTTTCATGCGGAATGCGGAAAACAGAATTTGTCAAAATTTGCTTTTTCGTGAATTTGACTTTTTTACGCCCTCGCCAGGCAGGGGATTCTTCGGTCGGCTTTCGCCTCCCTCAGAATGACGGCGTTGGTTTATCGATTCTGTCGAATCGTAAATTTCCGCACTCCGTTTTCCGTTTTCCGTTTTCCGTTTTCCGTATGTAAAAAGCTATCGCTTTTTTATAGTCCCGCTTCTGTTTTTCTTTTCGCTGAAGCTCAAAGAAAAACAGAAGCGGGACGGTGGGACGGGGGCTTCGCCCCTGCGACCCCAAAAGTCGCTTCGCTCACAAATTTTCGCACTCCGCACTCCACACTACGCACTACGAACTCCACACTCCACACTCTGTTTTCCGTTTTCCGAACGAACAAAATTATATTTTTATATTTAACTTTAAGAAAAAACACGCTAAAATCAAAAAATCAAATTTAAAAAAAGGATTTTCGATGAAAAAATTTCTAGCTTCATTTTTCGTGGCTTTAAGCATCATCTTTGGCTTTGCTGCCTGCGACAACAAAACTGACAAAACCGCCGCAAAAGCACCAGTCGAGCTAAACATAGCCGCTGCGGCAAACACCGCTGTCGTTTTTGACGAGCTAAAAGCAGCTTTCGAAAAAACACAAAAAGGGGTGATAGTAAAACCCGTCTTTGCATCAAGCGGCAAACTCGTCAGCCAAATAAAAGAGAGCGCGCCGTTTGACCTCTTTTTGTCCGCTGACATGCATTACGCCCAAACGCTAAAAGACGCCGAGCTTGCCACAAGCGAAGTCAAAGTCTACGCCAAAGGCAACGTGGCACTTCTAAGCGTGCGTGGCATCGACCTCTCAAAAGGACTAGACGCCCTGCTTGACCCATCTGTAAAAACCATCGTCATCGCCGACCCTGCCAAAGCGCCTTACGGCAAGGCGTCTGTCGAGCTTTTAAAAAGTGCGGGAATTTACGATGCGGTGAAAGGCAAAATAGTCTTTGCGGGCAACATCGGCGAGGCACTTAGCCAAACTTTGACCGCTGGCGACGTGGGCTTTATAAACGCTAGCGCACTCAAAAATGCCAAATTTGCCGACCTCAAAAAAGGCGAAAAATACCTAGAATTTTCTAGCGGTTTTGAGCCGATTCTTCAAGGCATGATAGTGCTAAAAAATTCAAAAAACCAAGCCGAAGCGAAAGCGTTTTTTGATTTTATTTTGAGCGAAACGGGCAAAAATATCTTTAAAAAATATGGCTACGATGTGGAGTGAAACGCAAAAATGTTACAAATTCACGCACAAAAACGTTTCGGTAGCTTTTGCCTAAACGCAAATTTCTCTGTCAAACGTGGCGATTTTGTCGCACTTTTTGGCAAAAGTGGCAGCGGCAAGACGACTATTTTAAGGCTTTTGGCGGGTTTTGAGCGAGCCAGTAGCGGGGAGGCGAGCTTTTTGGGGCGTGAATTTTTTAGCGAAAAAAGCTTTTTACCGCCACAAAAAAGAGGCGTGGGCTACCTTTTTCAAGACTACGCACTCTTTCCAAACATGAGCGTTTTGCAAAATTTGCTTTTTGCCAAAAAAGATAAAAATCGCGCCTTTGAACTGCTTGAATTTGTCGAAATGCGAGAATTTGCAAACGCAAACGTAACGAGTTTAAGCGGCGGACAAAAGCAGCGAGTGGCACTTGTGAGGGCGCTCATGTCTTCGCCCGAGCTTTTGCTACTAGATGAGCCGTTTAGTGCGCTTGACGGCGAGATGAAAGCAAAGCTCCGTGAGCTTTTGCGTGAGATTCACAGGCGTTTTTCGCCGACTATTTTGCTAGTAACGCATGACAAAGAGGACGTTTTAACGCTGTGTAGTAAAGTCTTTTTTGTAGAAAATGGCGAGGTAAGAGGCGAAAGCGTGAGTGCGTTAAAAACGGCGAAAAAGTCAAATTTAGTTCGTCATCACACTCGTGGCGAGATTCTCAAAAAGGCGATAGCTTTTTGTTCTGAAAACGAAACGAGGAAAGCAGAAAACGGAATTTTGTAAATTTGCTTTTTTGTAAATTTGAAGATTCTAGAGAATCGCAGAATCCTAACTAGCCTAATCTTCTGTTTGCCAAATTTACCACCAGCAAAACCACCAAAGAGATGCCCAGCATCACCAAAGCATACGAGTGCGCAAGGCGGTAGTCGAGCAACTCAACCGCATCGTAAATGGCGATGCTAACCACCTTTGTCTTTCCCTCCAAACTCCCGCCTATCATCAAAACTATCCCAAATTCGCCCAAAGTGTGCGCAAAACTTATGACCACCGCCGTTAGCAAATTTGGCTTTATGTTTGGCAGTCCGACACGAAAAAGCGTTGTCCACCAACCTTTCCCAAGCGAGTAACTCGCCTCAAAAAGCGAGCGAGGCAACGCACGAAAACCAGCAAGAAGCGGCGAAAACATAAACGGCAAAGAGTAGATGACGCTAGCCACCACAAGCCCAGCAAAGTTAAAAACCAGCCGCACGCCAAAAACCTCCTCCACAAACGCCCCAAACGGCGAGTGCGGCGAGAGAAAGACGAGGACGTAAAAGCCCATCACGGTCGGCGGCAAGACAAGTGGCAACGAAAAAAGCGCCTCAAAAAATGGCTGAAACCTAAATTTGCGTGTAGCAAAAAGCCACGCCAAAGGCACGAGTAACACAAACAAAACGGCAGTCGAGACGAGCGCTAGCTCAAACGAGAGCAAAAATGGAGTCCAAGACATTTTTAAGCCTTAAAATTGTAAAATAAAAATATTTTGTTGAAATGTAAATTTAGGAAAATTCGAATTTGTTTCAAATTTATCGTAAATTTTCAAACGGGGTTGTAGTGGCAGTAGCCTGTCATCCGCCTCTTCATCGCTAAATATTTTTTGAGCATAGCGATTTAAAGGGGTCGCAGGGGCAGCGCCCACGTTTTTGAAAACTGAATGCGGAAAGCAGAAAACGGAATTTGTGTAAATTCGCTTTTTTGTGAATTTTCAAATTCTACTCGCTAAAAAGGCAGGGATTATTCAGTCGGATTTGCCTACCTTGCGAACAAAAGTCAAAAATGTAAAATTAGAAAATTATACATTGCTTTTACTAAAAAGGAACTAAAATGAATTTTGAAGATTTTGAAAGCTCTTTGGAGCGGTTTTTGAGAGAAGTCGGCGAAACAAACCAAGCCGAACAAGTGGCACTCACGGAGGCTTTTGGGCGCGTGCTGGCTCAAAACGTGGTGGCAAGCGAAAATTTGCCTTTGCAAAAAACCTCGTCTATGGACGGCTATGCGTTTGTTAGTTTAGCGAAAAACGAAACGCAAGATGGCTGTGGTTGTTGCGACACAAACACACACACGCCAACACACGCCACGCCAAATTTAACCACAAAAAAAACAGAACTTCGCTGCATCGGCGTAAGCGCAGCGGGCGGTTACGACCCAAATTTAGCTGTCAAAAAAGGCGAGTGCGTAAAGACCTTCACAGGCGCACTTTTGCCCGCAGGCGCTGACACCGTCGTCCCTGTCGAAAATGTAGAAACAAACGGCGAGTGCGTAACCATCACGAAAGACGTCCCACGCGGTTTTGCCGTGCGTGAAGTGGGCGAGTGCTACAAAAAAGGCGAAGTGGTTTTGCGCTCTGGCGTGCGACTGGGCTTTGGCGAGCTGGGCGTTTTGGCGGAGATGGGCAAAGCTTTTGTGGAGGTGCGCGCCAAAAGACGCGTGGGCATTTTAGCCACAGGAAACGAGCTTTTGGGCTTTGGCGAAGCACGCAAAAACCCATCTCAAATTTACCCGTCTAGCACCATCATGCTCTTTTGGCTGGTGCGTGCGTGGGGCGGCGAGGCGGTTATATTGCCCGTTTTAAAAGATGAGTGCGAAAGTGTAAAGGAGCAAATTTTAGCGAGTTTAAAAAGCGTGGACATTTTGGTAACGACTGGCGGCGTTAGCGTGGGCGACTTTGACTTTGTAAAAGAGGTCGCAAGGAGCGGCGAAGTGCTAGTAGACGGCGCTAGCATAAAACCGGGCAGGCATGTAAAGATAGCACGTTTTGGCGAAAAGCTACTCTTTGCGTTGCCCGGATTCCCGCTTTCTAGTGTCATCACGGCGACACTCTACCTAAAACCGCTTTTGCGTGGTGCTTTTGAGGAGAAATTTAGCGCCGTTTTGGCAGAAGACTATGCCAAAAAAAGCGGCTTTTGTGAATTTGTGCCTTCGGTTTTGAGTAACGAAAATGGCGTTTTAAGCGTAAAACGTGCGGGCAAAAAAGGAAGCAGCGCGGTCATAGACGGGCTAGTAAAAGACGCGGTGGTTTTTGTAGCGCGGCGTGAGCTAAAAAAAGGCGACTTGGTCGAGTGTTTTAAATTTGTGTGAGAGGGCGAGATGAAAGTAGGAATTTTGACAGTGAGCGACAGGGCGAGTGCAGGCATCTACGAGGACAAAAGCGGCAAAGAGGTCGAGAAATTTGTGCGAGAAAATTTTGACGTGAGCGAAGTGCGTTACCGCCTTGTGCCAGATGAGCGTGAGCTAGTGGCGCAGGCTTTACGAGAGTTGGGCGATGTGTGCGACCTTGTGCTGACAACGGGCGGAACGGGACCGGCAAAACGGGACGTAACGCCAGAGGCGACAAGCGACGTGTGCGAAAAGATGCTGCCTGGTTTTGGCGAGGCGATGCGGCTAGAAAGTTTAAAATTTGTAAAAACGGCGGTGCTCTCTCGTCAAACGGCGGGAATTTACAAAGAGTGCGTCGTGATAAATTTGCCCGGCAACCCACGCGCCATCTACCAGTGCCTAACGCCCATAAAAGAGGCAGTTGTCGCATGCGTGAAACTGGTGAAGTGAGTGGAGCGGGTGAGATTTTGGCATGGAAAAAAGAAAAAAGCTAAATATAGACGAGCAGATATTGCGTCTAAAAGGGTTAAAGATTAGGTTTGAAAATTTGAGCGACGAGGATGCGAGGCGATTTTTAATGCAAGATAATTATCTTTTTAAGATACAATCTTTTGCGGAAAATTATAAAAAACATAGAAATTTTGACGGCTACGTAAATTTGGATTTTTCATATTTGCAGAAATTTAGCGAGCTCGATGAGGCTTTTCGCATGCTTGTTTTAGAGCTTGCGCTAGCGTGCGAACATATGATCAAAACGCGACTTTGTGCACTAATGTCTGAAAATCCGCTTGACGATGGTTACTTTGTCGTGCGTAAATTCTGCGAATTCATAAGACAAAAAGGGGCTGATGAGTTAGAAAAAACTGGCATATACATTAGCCAAATGGTTGAAAAATATGGCGATGACATGCCAGTTTGGGTTTTTTTGGAGACGATAAGTTTGGGAAAAATTATATGGTTTTATGAATTTTACATGTCGTTTTTTTTCAAATTTAAATGTTTTAAAAATTTTTATAAACAAAAAAATAACATTTTTGTTGATTGTAAATTTAAGCGACAAAAAATAGCATATTTTTACAAAATATATAAAAATATGTCAAATATAAATTTGTCGCTGTTTCGTTTTGTGAAAAGAGTGCGAAATGCTGCGGCGCATAACAACTGCATTTTGCACACTTTTACAACTCCGGACAGCTCTATTTCTAATGGCAAAAGTGATCTTAAAAACGCATTGCAAAAGCATAAAATTTTTGTGAGCAAACAAGAAGAGGCAAGAGAGAGAAAGATGTTATTTTGCAAATTCCTATCATTCATGATTTTTTGTGTTTGATTGTTGTTTTTTGTCAAATTTGTCAAAATGACAAGACAAGAAAAAGAATGAAAGCCAAAATCATTGACTTTTTTCAAAAATGGGACGATGATAGGAGTTTTTTCGAAAACGAAAACACAATAGTAAAAAACTATGAGTTTTTAAAAGATAAAATACAAAAAATATTTGAAATAGAAAAATTCAGTGTTTGATGGTTATTTTTTAAGCTTCTGTAGCTATAATAAACGCATAGAGAAAACTTTTTCGGTTTATGGTGCTGGACGACTGTTTTACAGCTTCTCAGTGCCTTTTTCTTTTTATGTATAAATTTTACTTTTGGTATCTTTTTTGATTCTCAAATTTAATCTTGCTTAAGGGCATCTCTAAAAACTAGTTTGGCTTGATTTTCACAGAAACTTCGTTTTGTGGAGTGTTTTGCAGGAAACATTTTTGCTTCGCAAAAAACGCTTCGCTTGTTTTCACAGAAACA
>DCIZ01000013.1:8961-13383 GCA_002317305.1 Campylobacter sp. UBA1713 | reverse complement strand
TGTGATTCTCAAATTTGGCTTTTAGTTTTAGGTAGAGAATCAAGACAAAAATCAAAAGCAAATAACTTGCAAAATTAAAAATAGTGTTCATTTTGTTTCCTTGAATTTTTGTGCAATTATAACACAAAAACTTGTAAATTTGGTTGTAGGGAATTTTAACAAAAGAAAAGATAGTTTATTTTGATAGCTTTTTTCGTGAAATTTTCTGCGATTTATTTGTCAAATTTACCAAACATTTTTCGTTTGTTTACTTCACGTTTTTTTTTGCTATACTTGCTAATAGCAACAAAACAAGTAAAATCATACAAAACAACAAAACATAAACAAAACCGACACATTTTAGGAGAAAAAATGAAAAAAATATCCAACGCCATCGTCATCTCAATGCTCTTTTTGCTACTCGGTGTGTGCGTTTTTGCACTCGCTAGAACGATTCTGCTAGCTGGCGACGAAGTAGAAACCAAAACCTATTTACAACTACAGCTTTTGGGCGCAAAATACGACTCTCGCGTAGTTGGCATAGTCGCTGCCGCCATCTTTTTGTTCGCACTTTTCATAAAACAACAAACAATCGCCAAAATTTGTGCCTTTTTTGGTGTAGTTTTTGCACTTTTTGCCTCGCTTGGTTTTTTTTTATTTTAAAGCATTTAACTCAAAGATAGACATTTTTATATTTGAAGCACAAAACGAAGGTTTTGCCACAGTGTTTGCTATGCTTTGGCAAAACTATCCGCTCATTTTTATCGCCATTATTAGCGCATTTTGTGGCGTGCTTTTCTACTTTGCTGTGCGTTTTGTGCCAAAATTTAGCCCAAGATTACCACTGCTGGTCGTGCTTACACTTGCAAATTTACTCATTTTGTTCTATTGCATCAGAGGCGGTTTTGGCACTTTTCCACTTAGAGAAGATGACCTAAAAGTAACCAACAACAAGACACTAGACGACAAAGCTGCAAACCCCATTTTGGCACTTTCGTGGGCTCACAAGCACCAAAAAAAAGCTGGCAAATTTGTTTAAATTTGAGAGTGTAAGCGAACTTGAACGATTTAAGAAAACAACAACTTTTAACGATTTTCACACACAAAAACCACACATTTTTGTAGGGCTTTTGGAGAGTTTTGGTGGAGTGGCAGTCAAACATGAGGAGGTTTTAGGTGAGCTAAAAACAAGGTTTTACGGCGGAGTCGGCGGTGATTTTGGTGACAAATTTGGTGATGATAAATTTGACAAAAACGATAAAAATAGTTACTTATCTAACGGCGATTTTACATTTTTAAACTTTTTTGCCTCGCAAGACGGCACGATGAGCTCATTTATGGAGCTCTTTTTCAACTCGCCAATAAAACAAATTCCACACTCAAAATTTAAGAAAAAACGCCTTAACTACACACCTTTTGAACCATTTTTACAACACGGCTACGATGTAGTTTTTATAACACCGGGCAAGCGAAAGTGGCAGAATCTCGGCGAATATTTTGAAATTTACGGCGTAAAAACCATCGATTTTGACGACATATGTGCCAAATTTGACATTCCTGCAAATTTGATAAACACATATGGCACAAGCGATATTTACGGTTACAAAATGGCACTTGATGTGCTAAAAAACGCCAAAAAACCAGTGATGATCATATTTTTGAGTGTCTCGAATCATCCGCCGTTTGTCGAATTTGACGACTTTGTAAAAACTGAAAAAGAAAAAGATTTGGTGAAGAATCTCATAAAAAACGGAGACAAAAAGCCTTTTAACGCCTTTGTCTATAGTGCAAATTCGCTCGCGTTTTTCCTAAAAAATATGCCTACCGAAACGCTTGTTTTTGTAAGTGGCGACCACTATAACAGAGATTTTCACTACACAGAGCAGCCTGTTCAGTTCGCAACGCCGCTTTTGGTGCATCTGCCACCGTTTTTTCTTGAAAAAGTGCATTTTGATGCCAAGCGAGTGGGCTTTCACAAAGACATTTTCGCCACTTTAAGCGAGCTTGTGTTACCAAAGGGAAGTCAATATTTTAGCGTTGGTGGGCGAAATATTTTTGCAAAAACGATAGACAAAGCTGACGAAATGGTTGTAACGCCGTTTATATCTGTAAAAAATGGTAAAATATTTCAAAATTCAAAAATATATAGTAGCAAATTTGACGAGAAAGGTTTCTTAAAATTTGACGGCAAAGGAGAAAATGGCGAGTGCGATTTTTGCAATGATTTTACTGAAAAAAACATCAAACAGATAAATGCACGAATTTTTGAGTAAGCACAGATTTGGAATGCAGAGCAAAGAACAAACAGACCGCTCGAAAACGCCAAAACCAACGCCGTCATTCTGAGGCAATAGCTCCGAAGAATCCCCCGCCTTTTGAGCGAGTAAAAAGCCAAATTCACGAAAAAGTGAATTTTTAAAAATTCGCTTTTTCTTAAATTTAAAGATTCTACCTACTCAAATTTCAGGGGATTCTTCGGGTCGCTTGCACCACTTGCGAATGACGGCGTTGGTCTGGGCTTTTTTGACGTTTTGACGAATTTGCTCACCAAATTTCAGTGGATTCTTAGGTCGGCTACGCCTTCATCAGAATGACGGCGTTGGTTTGACGATTATTGACAATTATGCACTTTATACTATCAAAAAAGCACAAATTTATTTTTTCAAAAAAACTCCTAATCTTTCTCATTTTGGTTGTCGTAAATTTGGCTAGTTTGCCTGTTTTTTTCTATCAAATTTAGTGCTATCTTTTTCATGAAAACCCCGATGCTATCTCTGCTTTTTAGTGCCAGTTTTTCTAGCTCTTTGTGCTCGAGTGGTGAGAGATAAAAGGTAACATTTTGGTTCTGTTTGTTCTCTTTTTTTATGGGTTTTCTGCCACTTTTTGCACGCTCTTTTGCGGGCTTTGTCTTGCGAATTTTATCATTTAAAATAGCATCGACTAGCCCGCCGATAGTTAAATTTTGTGGCAAATTTGTCTGCGTTTCGTTGCTAGTTTTTTGTGCGGTGCTGACGTTTTGGCTGACGTTTTGCGTTGCGTTTGTATTTTGCGTTACACTTGCGGTTTGATTGTTATTTTGGTTTTGTGCTACGCCTGCGTTTGCGTGCTGATGTGTGTTTTGCGTTTGCGCCGTGTTTGCGCTTACGGTTTGCGACTGATATGTTTGGTTTTGGTCTGTGCTGTAGTTGCGGTTTTGCTCCGCGTTTGCGTTTTGGTTTGCGTTTGCGTTATAGTTTTGGTTTGCACGGACTGCTGTGTATGTGTCGTCTGTTTGGTTTTGGTCTGTGCTGTAGTTGCGGTTTTGATTCGCGTTTGCGTTTTGGCTATGGTTTTGGTTTTGTGCGGTTGTTAAAGTCGCTGTTGAGGTTGCTACGCTGCTGCTCTCAAAGAGTTGTGTATTTGATATAATATTATTTATCTCTTTTTGCAACTTGTTTTGCAACTCTTTTGAATGGTCGTTTGTCTCCTGTTTTTGCGTTTCGCTTGTTGCCGTGAGTGCTGTCGGCGTGGCTTCTGTCGTATCAAATGCCATCGATGTGGTTAATGTTGCATCGAGTGCTGTCGGCGGAGTTTCTAACGTTTTGCCCGTTGTTGCTGTCGCTTCTGCTACTGTTGTTTTTGTTGCTGTTGCTGTTTCTGCTACTTCTGTTGTTTTTGTTGCTTCTGTTGTTGTCGCCGTATTTGTTGGCACATTCTCTGCTGTCGCTCTCTTGCATGCTGGTGTCCCGTATGCAAATTTCTCGCCTGTCGATGCCTCTTTTGTTTCTGCCATCGTTTCGCTCGCCAAACTCTTTTCTGTCGCCATCTCGCCTGCTTCTGTTTCATTTTTAGCAAAGTCATCGTCAAAATCTATAAATTCCAAAGCCAAGTTTGTGTCGTTGGCATTTTGACTCTCATCTGCCTCGTCTCCCACAAATTCAAGACCTTCAAGCTGACTAAAAAGATCAAATTCAGTAATGTCCATTTGTAAAACCTTTCTATTTTTTAAATACTATTTTAAATTGTTTTAAATTTGCATTTTACCAAATTTTTCCTGAATTTTTGATAAATGTTAATTGTTTAATATAATTAATAAATATTTATAAATATTAATAATTATTTTAAATAATATAATTTTGACGATTTTGTAATGAAAACAGAGGTAAGAGAGTCTAAATTTAACAAGCAACAAGCTAAATTATATTTTTAAAATTTATTATATAATATAAAATAAAAGTAGATAAATTTTTGCATAAGAAAATTTTAAAGACACACTGGAAAGCAAATTTGAAAAGAGAGTAGGGCGGAAGCAAAAAATTTGATAAAAAATATAATAATAAAATATAAAAAAGATTAATTTGTAAAAATTAGAAAAAGCTAGAACAAAACAGATGTTTCTGTGAAAACAAGCGAAGCGCTCGCTGAAAGCGATGTTTCTGTAAAACGCCGTCATTCTGAGGGAGC
>DCIZ01000013.1:8826-8949 GCA_002317305.1 Campylobacter sp. UBA1713 | reverse complement strand
GAGCGAACGCGACCGAAGAATCCCCTGCCTTTTGAGCGGGTAAAAAGCCAAATTCACGAAAAAGTGAATTTATTACGAAATTCCGCTTTCTGTTTTCCGCATTCCGTTTTCCGTTACCGCCGT
>DCIZ01000013.1:4266-8805 GCA_002317305.1 Campylobacter sp. UBA1713 | reverse complement strand
GAGCGAACGCGACCGAAGAATCCCCCGCCTTTTGAGCGAGTAGAATCTACAAATTTACAAATTCACAAAAAAGTAAATTTTTAAAAATTCGTTTTTTCTTAAATTTAAAGATCCTACGCCCTCAAATTTCGGGGGATTCTTCGGTCGGCACAGCCAGCCTCAGAATGACGGCTTCGCACAACCTTTTTCGCATTTGACTAAATTTAAACGAGAATCAAAAACGCCCAAACCAACGCCGTCATTCGCAAGCTTACAAAGCGAAGCGAATAATCCATCTCTACCTTTTTTTTTGAGTAAGTAAGAAAGTTAAATTTGCTGTTTGTAAATTTGACTTTTTACACTTTCGTCAGGCAGGAGTTTCTTCGCACGTTTGCGAATGACAGCGTTGTGCTACTTTTTTGCATTCAAAACGATGATTTGTTGTGAGCATTTCCCGCCACCGCCACAAATCATCGCAAAACCGCAAAACAACAAAACCAAAAACACAAAGCACAAAACAAAAAAAACACAACGCACGCCTAGTCGCTACTTCTAAACCGAAACTGACCTTTTTTTAGCACCATTTTCAGCCCGCCGAGCGAAAAAAGCCACTTGTTTTCTATGAAGTTTTTCAAAAACGCGCCCACCTCGCCGCACACGCTCACCCCAAACGCCACGCCGACCGCGTCCGTGTGCCCTATAGAACACACCGTGCCCTTGTTGAAAAACTTAAACGGCTTGCCTAGCTTTTTGCCACGTAGTTCCGCCTGCAAAGACTTTGCCACATACGCCCCCATTTGCTCGGCTAGCTGTGCTGTCGGTGCGTGAAAGGCGTCTCTGGTAACCGCTAGCGCGCTGTCGCCCACGACATAAACGTTTTTAAAATTCGGCGATTTTAAATTTGGATCGACTACTATTTTGTGGTCTTTGTTGGCACAATAAGCACACGCCAAAACGCTGTTGCCCTTGACGCCCGCGCTCCAAAGCGTGGTCGCGCCACGCACCTTGTAAAGCCCGTCGCCTAGCTTTTCTAGCACGCAAATTTCGTTTTTCTTTATCTTTTGTTTGCGCTCCTCGATGCCTTCAGTAGCCACTCGCTCGCTGTTTTGCGTTGCGTTTTGCGTTTTTACCGTGTCGGTTTGTGCCGTTTGGACAGAGTTCTCTTTTTCTCCGCAAGCTTGTCCACAAACCTCCACATCTGTTCTCTCTTTTGCTACTGCATTTGCCACTACATTTTCGACATTTTCCACATTTGTATTTTCTTTTTTGTTTTCAGAACAAATTTGCTTTTCGTCATTTTTTGCCTCGTCAGAAACGCCATTTTCAGATGTTTCACAGGCTGAATTTTCGCCACTTTTTTCATCTGAATTTGTAGTAGAATTTTCACTCGCTTTTTTGTCTGTTTCTCCGCCTGCCACTTCGCCATCTTTTTCTTTTTGTTTTTCTAACATATCACGATAAACATCGACCAAGTTGCAGTGAATTCCCTCAAAAGCCGACTCTTCGGCGTTATATTTGCCGTAAATTTGACTAGCATCCTCGTCGCTCATCTTTACCACCACGCCATCTTCACAGCACTCCACCGCATCTCCACGCACGACATTTACACCTAGTTTTTCCAGTTTTTGGCGTGCTATCTCGCTAAGTTTTGGCGGAAACATCGGCAAAATTCTCTCGCCTCGTCCTATCAAACTCACACTAAAACGAGCCGGATCGATGCCACGAATTTTGCAAAGCTCTTTGCCCCGTATGGCGAGCTCAGCAGCAAATTCCACGCCCGTAAAACCGCTACCGACAACGGCAAATTTTAGGTCGTCCTCTTTGCCATCAAAGATGAAATATTTGAATTTTTCCTCTATTTGTCGGTCGAGTTTTAGCGCTTTGTTTACCGAGCCCAGCCAAAAAGCGTGCTCTTTTACGCCCGGCACGCCGAAGTCTTTTACCTCAAAACCGAGCGAAATCACGAGATAATCGTAGTTGTAGATGCCCAGCTGTCCGACTGCTTTTTTGCCCTCAAAGTCGATTCTGTCAATGTTGTCGCGCACAAAATGGACATTTTTTAGGACGTTTCTGTAGAAAATTCGCGCTTTTCGCGGGTTGTAAGTGCCGCACGCGACCTTGTGTAGAAGTGTGGTTTGGTAGTGGTAGTCGTGGCGAGAGACTAGCGTAACGTCCGCCTCGCCTTTGTGTAGTAGCTTTTCTAGCTTTTTTGCGCACCTCAAACCGCCGTAACCGCCGCCAATGATAAGAATTTTTTTCATTTATACTCCCAAAAATAATTTCTTTTTTAGATAATTTGTGTTCTGATTTATATGAATTTTTAACTAATATAATATATCGTTATAAAATTTTTATTATCTATTTTATTATACCAAAAACAATACAAATTTTGGCTGAATCAAAATTTGGTTTTGTCGTTTTTGCTCGCCAAACAAACTGAACGAAGAGATAAATTTACACCATATGATTATCATTTAGTTATCATATGATTTTCATATGTTTATCATATGGTTTTCATATGATTATATTATTATAAAAATATCATAATAATACTATAAACACATTATTATGATATTATAAAAATATTATATCTATATTATCATAATATTATCATATCATAATAATATTAAAAACATATTATATAAATATCATAAACATATTAAAATCATATTATAAAAATTCAGAAAAAATTCAAAAAATTTTTCGCCACAAAAGCAAAAATTTTGGCTATAATACGCCCATTTTTTTACGCTGTGTGGACAATTTTGCTCGTCTGTCGCAGCTTTTTATCTATTACATGGAGTTAAAAATGAAATTTGAAATTGACGGCACGTGGTTTGAACGTTTTGACATAAAAACAAAAGAGACCATGCAGCGCCACCTAAGAGTGCTCGCTAGCCAAACGCCGCTTGAGATTAGCGACTACACCTTTGCGGCGAACTTCATCTGGCTCGAAAATGTGAGCGGTTTTTACGCGATGGTCGAGGATTGTTTTTGTCTTTTTGCGCTAACAGGAAGTGAGCTTTCGATGCTTTTGCCGCCTCTTGGTCGCATCGAAAACTTCAAAAAGGCGTGCGACCGCTGTTTTACGCTTATGGAGCTAAATAACCAAAAAAAGAATTTTGCACGCATCGACTATGTGGCAGAAAATTTGCTAGAAAAATTCGCCGACCAAGTCGAGGCTGGTAGCGACTTTTTTGGGCTTTTTGAAGAATACGTTTTCGAAAAATCTTTAACAGATTACATTTATAAAACGCAAGATCTCATCGAGCTAAAAGGCAACGCCTACCACGCCAAACGCACCGAGATAAACAAATTTAAGGCGAGTTACCCGACCTACAAAACCGAAATTTTGGACGCAAAAAAGCACCGAGACGAGATTTTGGAGCTTGCTAGTAGTTGGGCGAGTAGGCGGCTTAGTCAGCTTCCTGACCAAAAAACAGACGACTTTATGGACGGCATTTTTTTAGAAAAAGCGGCGATTCGGCGGATGCTGGACTACTACGAGGAGCTTGAGCTTGTAGGCATTGTTTTGTTTATAAACGAAAAACTGGTCGCCTTTACGGTCGGCGAGGCTATTAGCGAGACGACTGCGAGTGTCATAATAGAAAAAAGTGCGTTTGACTTTTTGGGCGCGGCGCAGTTTATTTTTCGAGAATTTAGCAAATTTTTAGCCGAGCGTTTTGGGTGCGAATTTGTAAATGTAGGCGATGACATGGGGTTTGAGAATCTCAAAAAAGTAAAAATGAGCTACCGACCGCACAATTTAGCGGTAAAATACTCCATCGCAAAGAGGTAAATTTGGGCGTTAAATTTGCTTTTTGTTTTTTTGTTTTTTTGTTTGTTTTGGTGTGAAATTTAGCGTGTTTTTGTGATGAAATTTAGGCTGAAATTTTTATGTTTCACGGTTTTAGTTTTTGGCTTTAAATTTTTTATTTTGGCTAAAATTTTGACTTTGTTTTTGTGAAAATTTACTGCTTTTGTGTGGTTTATAAGCGATTTTTTGAAACTTGTGGACTTTGGCAAAATTTTTGACTCAATTTTTAAAAAATTTGGTATAATTAAAATTCTGATTTTGATTACACTCGGAATGCGGAATGCAGAAAATGGAAAGCGGAATTTGTAAAATTTGCTTTTTCGTGAATTTTGCGATTCTAAAGAATCGACAAACCAACGCCGTCATTCGCAAGAGGTGCTAGCGACCCGAAGAATCCCCTGCCTGGCAAGGGAGGAAAAACACAAAATGCGAAAAACGCAAGTGCGAAGCCGTCATTCTGAGGGAGGCAAAGCCGACCGAAGAATCCCCTGCATGGCGATGGCGGAGAATTTTTAAAATTTACAGATAGTAGAATTTTAAAATTTGCTTTTTTGCGAATTTGGCTTTTTTACTTGTTAAAATTTCAGGGGATTCTTCGGTCGCTTTTTCAACCCTTACGAATGACGGCGGTAACGGAAAACGGAATGCAGAAATTTGGTGAGCGAAGCGACTTTTGGGCCAGCTGGGGCGAAAGCCCCCCGCCCACCGTCCCGCCTCCGTTTTTCTTTGAGATTTATCGAAAA
>DCIZ01000013.1:3206-4234 GCA_002317305.1 Campylobacter sp. UBA1713 | reverse complement strand
GCGGGACTACAAAAAAGCGTTAGCTTTTATTTATCGGAGTTCAGAATGCAGAATGCGGGCTTCGGGCTTGCGATTATACAAAAACGTAAAACAAAACGCCGTCATTCTGAGGGAGGCGAAAGCCGACCGAAGAATCCCCTGCTTGGCGAGGGCGTAAAAAGTTAAATTTGCTTTTTGTAAATTTGCAGATTCTACTCGCTCAAATTTCAGGGGATTCTTCGGTCGCCTATCGGCTCCCTCAGAATGACGGCGTTTGTTTGTGCTTTTTTAATTATCGCTAAAATTTAGTAAAATGCGAAAAAGTCATGCAACGCCATCATTCGCAAGTGTGTGAAGAATCGCCTTTTTGTCTCCAAAACAAAACGCACGCGCGAATTTTAAAATTTAAATTTCGCTGAAATTTTAAATTTACTATAAAACGCAAAAAGTAAATTTTTGCACGTAAAACAACAAAAGACAAATTTAAAAAGACAAAATATTTTACATTATTTATACAAAAGGAACATAAAATGCACATTGTCCAAGCCACACGTTATGACATTCCACGTCTAGTTGAGATAGAAAACATCATCTTTGAAGAGGATGATTTTGCACTAAAACGAGAAAATTTTAGCTACCATGTCCGCGAAAATTTCATCTACACCGCCAAATACAACAGCGAAATTTTTGGCTACATTTTGGTGCTAAACAAATACAAAGTCCCACGTCTCTACTCGCTAGCAGTCTTGCCCGAACACCGCCGAAACGGCATCGCTTCGCAGCTTTTGGAGTTTGCACTGGCGCGACTAGGGCACATGAGACTGGAGGTAAAAACGACAAATTTTAAAGCCATCAGACTCTATGAAAAGTTTGGTTTTAAGCGTGTTAAACTGCTGAAAAACTACTACAAAACGGCTGACGGAATCGAGATGCTTCGCCAAAAATTCTAACTTTTTTCATATGATTATAATATTATTTTAATATGATTATAATGTTATAATCATATCTAAATCATATGTTTATGCGGGCTTCGGGCTTCGGGCTTCGGG
>DCIZ01000013.1:0-3119 GCA_002317305.1 Campylobacter sp. UBA1713 | reverse complement strand
GGGCTTCGGGCTTCGGGCTTCGGGCGTGCGATTATACAAAAACGTCAAATCAACGCCGTCATTCTGAGGGAGCGTTAGCGACCGAAGAATCCCCCGCCTGGCGAGGGCGGAAAAAGTTAAATTTGCTTTTTGTAAATTTGCAGATTCTACTCGCTCAAATTTCAGGGGATTCTTCGGTCGCCTTTCGTCTCCCTTGCGAATGACGGCGACAACGGAGTGCGGAGAGCGGAAAACGGAAAACGGAAAACGGAATTTGTGAAAATTTGCTTTTTTCTGAATTTGCAGATTCTACCCGCTCAAAAGGCAGTGGATTCTTTGGTTGGCTTTCGGCTCCCTCAGAATGACGGCGGTCTGTTTATGCATATTATAATAATATGATTTTAGTATTATTATAATATCTAAATCATATGATAATAATATTTTTATAATATGATGATATGATTATAATATTATTATAGCATTATAATCATATGTTTAAAATATGAAAATCATATTATT
Source organism: Campylobacter sp. UBA1713 (assembly GCA_002317305.1). GTDB lineage: Bacteria > Campylobacterota > Campylobacteria > Campylobacterales > Campylobacteraceae > Campylobacter. Next base: position 2,621 of record DCIZ01000013.1, on the reverse strand, counting down.
ATAATAATATTTTAATATAATACACATATTAAAATCATATTATAACTATATCATAAAAATATTACAAAAACCAGCAAAGATTAGCAAAACTTTCACCAAAACAACGCCTTGATTTATGCATATTTAAGTATTGTTGTGGTAGAATTTTTGATATTCATTTTCAAAATGGTGCTAAAATTCAGCTAAAAACAAGCCGAATCAAACTCACTGCGAAAAAACAAAAACAAAAAAAACAACAAAACAAAACACAAAAAACACAAATTTACACACAAAGGAAAAACCATGTTTATCATTCCAGCGAGGCTCGCCTCAACACGTTTCAAAGAGAAAATTCTGGCTGACATCGGTGGCGTGCCCATGTTTGTTCGCACGGCGCAAAACGTGGCAAAAGCGGGCAGGGTGCTAGTGGCGTGCGACAACGAGAGTGTGCTAGAAACCGCAAACAAATTTGGCATCGAAGCGGTGCTGACCTCGACTAGCCACGAGAGCGGCACGGACAGGCTAAACGAGGCGGCGAGCCGTCTAGCGCTACCAGACAACGAACTCGTGATAAACGTTCAGGCGGACGAGCCCTTTTTTGAGGCGGAAAACCTAGCCAAATTTGCTGCGTTTGCCGAGCGAGCGGTGCTGAAAGAGGGCGCTTTTATGGCGAGTTGCTACAAAAAAGTCGGCGCAAGCGAGGCGGCAAACGCAAATTTGGTAAAGGTGGTAACCAGCGTAAGCGGGCACGCACTCTACTTTTCGCGCTCACTTTTGCCGTTTCCGCGCGCGGCGTGCGAGAGTTTTTTGGCGCACATAGGCATCTACGCTTACAGCGTGGCGAATTTGCGGGAGTTTTGCACGTTGCCTTCTCGTGAGCTGGAAAACGTGGAGAAGTTGGAGCAGCTTCGGGCACTTCAAAGCGACAAAAAGATAGCGATGATGGAGATTCAGACGCAAAGCATCGGCATAGACACCGAGGAGGATTTGGCGGAGGCGAGACGGCGGTTTGGGTTTTAGATTCGGAAAACGGAAAACAGAAAACAGAAAACGGAATTTACGAAAATTTGCTTTTTCGTGAATTTTGCGATTCTAAAGAATCGTCAAACAAACGCCGTCATTCGCAAGGGAGGCGAAAGCCGACCGAAGAATCCCCTGCCTGGCAAGGGCGTAAAAACACAAAATGCGAAAAACGCAAGTGCAACGCCGTCATTCTGAGGGCTTTAGCCCGAAGAATCCCCCGCCTGGCGAGGGCGTAGAAAGTTAAATTTGCTTTTTCTTGAATTTTACGATTCTACTCGCTCAAAAGGCGGGGGATTCTTCGGTCGCCTTTCGGCTCCCTCAGAATGACGGCGTTGGTTTGGGCTTTTATGTTATATACATATTATTATCATATTATTTTAGTATTATTATAATATTTAAATCATATGATAATAATATTTTTATAATATGTTAATTTTGCAATTATTTAGAATCGTAAAACAAAACAAGCGAAGCGCTCGCTGAAAGCGATGTTTCTTTAAAACGCCGTCATTCGCAAGGGCAAAGCCGACCGAAGAATCCCTCGCCTGGCAAGGGCGGAAAAGTTAAATTTGCTTTTTTGTAAATTTGCAGATTCTACTCGCTCAAAAGGCGGGGGATTCTTCGCTTCGCTAACGCTCGCTCAGAATGACGGCTTCGCATTTGCGTTTCGCATTTTTACAAATTTATCCCTTGAAAGTCAGGGGATTCTTTGCTTCGCTAACGCAACCCGTGCGAATGACGGCGTTTGGCTAGTGCTTTTTTACATTTAGCGAATTTTTTCCTCGCCAAACGAGGGCAAATTTGGCTATATTTGAATTTGTATTTTAAAATTTAAGGAGAGATTTATGTTACCTTTTATCATTGGTGTTGCCGTTGGTGCTGGGCTTGTCTTTGCGTTTAACAAGATAAAAAACGGCGGCTGTGGCTGCGGTGGCGGTGCGTGTGGTGGCGAAAGTGGTGGCGCAAGTGGCGGCAAAAAGTGGGGCGAAGCGCGTGGGTGCTCGTGCGGGTGCGGGTGCGGCGAGGCGTGCGGTTGCGGGTGTCAAGAGGGCAAAGAGTGCGTTTGTGGCGAGGGCGGCGGTAGCTCGTGCTGTGGCGGTGGCGACAAAGGCGAAGCAAAAGGAGGTTGTTGCGGTGGCGACAAAAGCGAAGCAAGCGAGGCGAAAAAGTGTTCGTGTGGGTGCGGCGAGGCGTGCGGTTGCGATTCGGCGTGTGAGTGCGGGTGCAACGCCAAAGCGTGCAAATGTTGCGGCAAAGCCAACTGCTCGTGCGACTGCGTTTGCGAAGATTGTGAGTGCGCGGCGTGCAAAGCCAGACGAGAGGCGAAAAAGTAGGGCGTTTGCGTTCGGAATTCAGAATGTAGATTGTAGAATGCGTTCGGAATGCGGAATGTAGAATGCGGAGTTCAGAAAACGGAAAACAGAATGTGTTCGGAATGCGTTCGAAGTAGAATGGAATGCAGAGTGCGTTCGAGTGTGGAGCGATTCATGGGGTCGCAGGGGCGTAGCCCCCGCCCGCCCGTCCCGCCGCCGTTTTCTTTTGAGATTTATCGAAAAGAAAAACGGCGAGGAACTAATAAAAAAGCGATAGCTTTTTGTTTAGCCTCCGCCACCACTTGC
>DCIZ01000101.1:5787-9521 GCA_002317305.1 Campylobacter sp. UBA1713 | reverse complement strand
ACCTCTAAAAAACCATTTAACAGAAGTTAGTGGCTTTCTTTTTTGTTTTTGTTTGAATATTTTTATCTTAAAATTCGTCAAATACGACAGTATTCTCCTCATTTTAAAACAAAAATTCACTAAAAACACTCTTCGAAATCAAGCCAAACTGGTTTTTAGAGATGCCCTAAAACACTACCCGACCAACTGGTAAATTCCTATGGCAACTATCGCCACTGGCACCACAAAACGCAAAGCAAAAAGCCATGATTTGTAAACGCCTTCGCTCATAAAAGAACAAAACAACTCACGCAAACGCCCTTGATCTACAAACCAACCCACAAAAACGCTAAATGTCAAAGCGCCCAAAGGCATCAAAATGTTTGACGTAAAAAAGTCAAGTATGTCAAAAAACGGCTTTCCACCAAAGCTAAACGCACCAGAAGTCGCCTGATAGTAGCTAAGAATGCAAAAAATTCCCAGCACATAAACGCCCACGCCGATGACGACAAGCGAGCGCGACCGAGTAAAGCCCTTCTCTTGAACGAGGTAAGCTACAAAAGGCTCTATCATAGAGACGGCACTCGTAACGCCTGCAAACAGAAGCGAGATGAAAAACGCCACCGCCAAAACATTTCCCACCACGCCCATCTGCGCAAACATAGAGGTAAGTGAGACAAATATGAGCCCGGCGCCACTTGCAGCAGGTTTGCCCGCCTCAAGCGGAATGAAAGAAAATACCACAAGCCCCATCATAATGCCGATGAGAATGTTAATGGCTACTATAGAAAAAGTAGACTTTAGTAAATTTGTGTTGTCTGGCAAACTCGCACCATATGTTGAGACAGTCGCCACGCCCATAGACATAGAGAAAAAGGCAAGTCCGAGTGCTTGCAAAATGAGCGAAGAGTTAAAAAGCTTGCTAAAATCTGGCACAAAAAGAAACTTTGCTGCGTCTGCAAAACGCCCGCTAGCTAGTGCGGCGTATGCTAGCAAAAGAATGAGCAAGATGACAAGTGCGGGCATCATTATCTTGTTTAGTAGCTCGATGCCCATTTTGATGCCTTTTGAGACGGTGAAAAATACCAGCAAAAAGATGGCGGTAAAGCAGCCAGTAACCGTTACGACTGAATTTGAGACCAAAGCGCCAAACGCCGCGCCGGCTTGTTCTGTCGTCTGTGGCAACGCCCCGAAACTGAGAATGATATACCAAAGAATCCAGCCGATGACTATCATGTAAAACGAAGCGATGAGAACGGCGCCCACCATAAAAAAGCCCGAGTTGCTCCACACTCGTTTGTTTGACGGCGCTAAGTCGTAGATGGAGCCGACGACATCTTTTCGACCTAACTGCCCGATGGCAAGCTCAGCCAAAAATGCCACGACAGCGATGCCCAAAGTTAGGACAACATAAAGTAAAATAAAGGCACTTCCGCCGTTGTTGCCGACCATAGTCGGAAACTTCCACGCGTTGCCGAGCCCGACGGCACTGCCTGCCATCGCCAAGATGAAACCGATTTTAGAAAATCTCTCTGTCATTTTTTAACCTTTTATAAAAGTGGCGAATTTTAGCTAAATTTAGTTTAAACTAAACTTTTTTTGGATTTAAGTTTGAATTTAGATTTTTATGTTCAGAATTGCGGAAATGTCAAATTCTGTTTTCCGCACGCACTCTGTTTTCCGTTTTCCGTTTTCCGTTTTCCGTTTTCCGTTTTCCGTATGTAAAAAGCTAACGCTTTTTTGTTTGTCCCGCCGCCGTTTTCTTTTTCGATAAATCTCAAAAGAAAACGGTGGCGGGACGGGCGGACGGGGGCGCTGCCCCTGCGACCCCTTTGAGTCACTTTGCCCTATACTCATAACTCCATTTTCCAAATTCGTTTAAAGCGAATTTTAAAAAATTTTTGATAAAATAAAGGATTTAGATTAACAAAAGGAAGTAAAGATGCAGTTGCTTTTAGCACGAGCCGAGATCAACGCAAAGCCTGTTGCCATTCAGCTTGAAGAGATCGAAGCGCAGATCAAAGACGAAAACGGAAAGATTAGCGGAAAGATATTTTACTTTGACAAAGACAACGCACACAAAGATCTCATCGCGCTTGTCGGGCACTTTGAGGAGCGTGGTCTAAGTGTATATCATCGCGTGGTAAAGTATGGACTCGAGGAGAGTGAATACATGTATGAGGTGCACATATTATGAAGCTTTACATCGAGACACTCGGGTGTGCGATGAACGTGCGAGACAGCGAACATATACGAGCAGAGTTAAGCGACTACGAAGTTACAGAGCGCATAGAAGATGCCGACCTGATTCTCATAAACACATGCTCCGTGCGTGAAAAGCCTGTTCACAAGCTTTTTAGCGAAGTCGGTGCGTTTCAAAAAGTCAAAAAAACTGGCGCGAAGATAGGCGTTTGTGGTTGCACGGCGAGCCATTTGGGCGGTGAAATTTTCAAAAAAGCACCGTATGTCGACTTTGTGCTAGGCGCTAGAAATGTCAGTCGTATAAAAGAAGCAGTCGCCACGCCTAAATTTGTCGCTGTAGACATAAACTACGACGAAAGCGAATTTGCATTTGGCGAGTTTCGAAGCAGCCCGTTTAAATGTTTTGTAAACATCATGATAGGCTGCGACAAAAAGTGCGCCTACTGCATCGTCCCTTACACGCGAGGACAAGAGGTGAGCATCCCGATGAGCATCATTTTAGGCGAGGTAAAAAAGGCAGTCGCTGGCGGTGCAAAAGAGATCTTTTTGCTCGGACAAAATGTAAACAACTACGGCAGGCGGTTTTCAAACGCACACGAAAAGGTAGATTTTAGCGACCTGTTAAACGCCATCAGCCAAGTAGAAGGCGTGGAACGCATCCGTTTTACGAGCCCGCATCCACTTCACATGGACGACAAATTTTTGGCTGAATTTAGTAGCAACGCTAAAATCTGTAAGTCCATTCACATGCCGCTCCAAAGTGGCGCTACACGAATTTTGCGTGAGATGAAAAGAGGCTACACAAAAGAGTGGTTTTTAGAGCGTGCTAGTAGATTAAGAGAGATGAACCCAAATTTAAGCATCTCGACTGACGTCATAGTCGCCTTTCCGGGCGAAGAGGATGCCGACTTTAAAGAGACTTTAGAGGTGCTAGAAAAGGTGCGTTTTGAACAGATGTTTAGCTTTAAGTATTCGCCTCGTCCCATGACACCAGCGGCACTTTTGCCACAAGTAGACGCAGCGGTCGCTAGCGAGCGACTAACGCTTTTGCAGGCTAGACACAACGAAATTTTGGACGAGATAGTCGCTAGTAAAAAAGGCGAGGTGATGCGTGTTTACTTTGAGGAATTGCGAGCGGGCGGAATGGTCGCTGGCAGGAGCGACAACAACTTTTTAGTGGCAGTCGAGGGTAGCGAGGAGCTACTGGGGACGTTTGCAGACGTGCGTGTGGAGAAAACTGGACGAATGGTTTTAAGTGGCGTGGTGGTGAGCTAACAAAAGGAAAAACATGCAACAAAACAAATTTAAAACGCGAGGAAAAAAGAGAATTTTTGTTAAGCAAAACGAAAAAGATTGTGTCATCATAAAAGACTCAAAATCCTTTCGCGAGCAGAAAAAACGCAAACTAACAGCGGACGACTACGACAAGATGTTTTATAATGAGAAAAATTTAGCTATGCTTAAAGAGAGCATCAGACGGCTAGAAAGCGGACTTTGTAGCATACGAGAGTTGGTTTGTGCTTAAGGGCATCTCTAAAAAACCATTTAACTGA
>DCIZ01000101.1:1195-5670 GCA_002317305.1 Campylobacter sp. UBA1713 | reverse complement strand
ACACTCTTCGAAATCAAGCCAAACTGGTTTTAGAGATGCCCTTAAAGTTTTTACAGAAAAAGGTTGGGAGGAGTATTTGCACTGGCAAGAGCGCGACAAAAAAATGGTAAAAAGAATCAACGAGCTCATAAAAAGCATCGAGCGAGATGGCGTGCTTTGCGGCATCGGAAAACCAGAGAGACTGAAAGAGAATTTGAGTGGATATTGTTCTCGTAGAATAGACGAAAAACACAGGCTAATCTACAAAGTCGATAAAAACCTCATAGAAATAGTATCTTGCTTGTCGCATTATGGCGAAAAGTAAAAAATATACAAAAACAAATTTGAAGGAGAAAAGTGGAGCTCACATTTAAACAGAAGTGCAAAATTTGGCTTTTGAAGTGGTTGGCGTTTTTGTTGATGAAGTTGCTTTATGCGACTTGTCGGCACAAATTCAAAGGCACGCCTAGAAGTGGCGAGCCGTGCGTAGTGCTCTCGTGGCATAGCAAAATAGGCTTTATCCCGTTTTGTTTTACGAGATTTTGGCGTGGACGACCTGCAAAAACCATCATCTCAGACCACTTTGACGGCGAGCTAATAGCGCAAATTTCTGGACTTTTTGGTGTCGGCGCCATTCGCGGTAGTTCAACACGTGGCGCAGTTAGAGTGCTAGCAACCGCGCTAAAAGAGATAAAAGCCGGCACAGATGTCGCCATTACGCCCGACGGTCCGCGAGGTCCATACCACAGCATTAGCGATGGCGCGGTTACCATCGCACAAAAAAGCGGGGTAAATTTGGTTTTTGTGAGTTTTACCGCGAGCAAATATTGGCGACTAAAAAGCTGGGACAAACAGATGATTCCACGCCCTTTTTGCACCATCACGCACACGCTTACTGAGCCGTTTAGCGTGGCTGGACTTACGCTAGAAGAGGCGAAAAAAAAGATAGCAGAGGTGATGGAAGAGGAGTAAACAAAAAGAAAAACCATGCAAAAAAACAAATTTAAAAGACGTGGAACGAGGAGAATTTTTGTTATTCAAAACAAAAAAGAGTGCATCATCATAAAAGACTCAAAATCTTTCCGCGAACAAAGAAAGCGCAAATTAACAGCAGATGACTATGACAAGATGTTTTACAACGAGAGAAATTTACAAATTTTACTAAAACGATACGAGCGTTGTAAAAATTGTCATATCGTGTAAAACGCATTATGGCGAAAAATGAATTTACACCTAAAAACCAAAAACACAAATTTACTTAGGAGAAAAAAATGGGTAAAAATGGCATCAACAAAGTCGTTTTGGCTTACAGCGGCGGACTTGACACGAGCATCATCTTAAAGTGGCTTCAAGACGAATACAAGTGCGAAGTGGTAACTTTCACAGCAGACTTAGGACAGGGCGAAGAGGTCGAGCCCGCTCGTGAAAAGGCACTTAAACTTGGCATAAAGCCAGAAAACATCTTCATTAGAGACATTAGAGAGGAGTTTGTGCGAGACTACGTTTTCCCTATGTTTCGTGCAAACGCCATCTACGAGGGCGAATATCTGCTCGGCACTTCCATCGCCCGCCCGCTCATCGCAAAGCACCTTGTGGAGATAGCAAACGCCACAGGCGCTGATGCTGTTAGCCACGGAGCAACAGGCAAAGGCAACGACCAAGTGCGTTTTGAGATAGGGGCTTATGCGCTTAACCCAAACATAAAAGTCATAGCGCCGTGGCGAGAGTGGGAGCTAAACAGCCGCGAAAAACTCATGGCTTACGCTGCAAAACACGGCATCGAGATAGCTGCAAAAAAAGGCAAATCGCCCTACTCAATGGATGCAAATTTGCTTCACATTAGCTACGAAGGTTTGGTGCTAGAAGACCCAAACTGCGCACCGCAAGAAGAGATGTGGCGCTGGAGCACTAGCCCAAAAGACGCGCCAAATGATGGCGAAGTCATAGAGATAGAATTTGCTTCTGGCGATCCTGTCGCACTAAACGGAGTGCCGCTAAAAGCCCACGAGATGCTTGACTCTCTTAACAAACTAGGCGCAAAGCACGGCATCGGACGGCTTGACATGGTGGAGAATCGTTATGTAGGCATGAAAAGTCGCGGTTGCTACGAGACGCCGGGCGGGACGATCCTACTAAAAGCACACAGAGCGGTGGAGAGCATAACGCTAGACAGAGAAGCAGCGCACTTAAAAGACGAGCTCATGCCACGCTTTGCAAAGCTCATCTACAACGGCTACTGGTTTAGTCCAGAGCGCCGAATGCTCCAAGCAGCCATAGATGAGAGCCAAAAAAACGTAAACGGCACCGTGCGGTTAGAACTCTACAAAGGCAACGTCATCGTCATCGGGCGAGATAGCAAAACAGACAACCTCTTTAACACCGCTTACTGCACATTTGAAGAGGATGCCGTCTACGACCAAAAAGACGCAAATGGCTTCATAAAGCTAAACGCACTCAGATTCATAATAGCTGGAAAAAACGGCAGGAAAAACGGGTAAAGTTTGGCGAGGTTAGTAGCGGAGTTTGTGGCGAGGTTTGTGGCGAGGTTTTGCAAATTTGGTTTTGGCTAAATTTGCAAACGTAAACATATAAAACCAACAAACAAAACGCCGTCATTCTGAGCGCTAGCGAAGAATCCCCTGCCTGGCGATGGGCAAAAAAAAGTCAAATTTGCTTTTTCGTGAATTTGACTTTTTTACCCTCTTAAAATGTGGTAGCTTCTTCGCTTTGCAACGATTGTAAATACGGCGTTTTAAAGAGACATCGGCATGACAAGCACTTCGCTTGTTTTATTTTGCTTTTCACAATCCAAAATTAATAAACAGTCGGGTAAAAATCCACCAAAAAACACCTATTCACCCTATGTATCTTATGAAATTTGCTACTCACCAAAACTTCTGAGTTTGCCGCCTCTTCTGGCGTAACTCCAACACAAGAGTTATCACTGCCAAAAAAAGACCAAATAGCAAAACCTTTATGAACGAAAAACGGGTAAAACCACGTCCTAGTCGGCTCTTTTGGCACTTCTGCTAGTTTCTTTGCGAGCGAGCCGTATTGCATCACAAAGTGTGCAGTTAGTGGCGCGTAGCCTATGCTACCACCAAAGCGAAAACTCTCGCCCGAATTTGGCTCTATAAACTTCGCCACGTCAGCCGCAAAAATTTGCGCTCTGTAGTTTGCCCAGTCGTATTGTGCTTTGTAGGCATTGGCGTAAGTGGTCGCAAAGACAAACATGGAAAGCGTAAGCAAAGCTAAATTTACTTTTGTGAGAAAAAGCGCGACTTTTTTGTTCGCTAAAGCATGCAAACAGACTAGCGCCACAACCAACCCAAAGCCGATAAAACCACGCGGAACGATAAAAGGAGTTTTCAAAAAAAGATAAAATCCGACAAAACCAAAGAGAGAAACCGCCAAAAACAACGCACCAAAAAGCTTGCCTTTTAGCCCAGAAAATGACCAAATAAACAAAAACGCAACAGGAAAAAGCAGGTAAAAAAACGGCAACGGACGAAGGTAATCTACGACTTGTTCTATGTAAACGGCGATGCGACCGCCCACTATGAGCTCATCAAACATCTCATTAACTGCATAAAACTGGCTAACGCCACTAGCATAATTTTCTAAATTTGAAAAAGACAAGATAATTTTGTAAAAAACAAAAGCAAGTGCCGTCCCGACTAAACTCGGCACAACAAAACGCAAAGAGACCTTAAGCTCTCTCTCTCTCTCTCTGAATTTTTCGCTTTGGCGAACAGACAAAACAAAGCTTTTTAAGATAAAAAATAACAATAAAACAAAAAATATCCCGTGCGAAGCTTGGTAGGTTGCAAGCGAAAGTAGTGTAAAAACAAAACAAGCAAGCCCAAAAATCCACCCGCGACTCTCTTTAAACAAAAAAATAGCAACCATACAAAAGAGCGAAAACGACATAATGACAGGTTCGTAACGATACGAAAGATTCTGCAAAAACATAGGCTGCAAGCAAAGTGGCAAAACAGCGACAAGCTCCCAGTTGCTAAATTTGTTTTTTGCCAAAATTTCTTCTTTGTTTATAACAAACGCCAAAATCAAACCGCTAAGAACGCAAAAAACAAGACCGATGAAAAGCGAAAGTGGGTAGATGTCGAGATTGTCTTTAAACATGTTGATGATATTATACAAAAACGAAGCAAAAAAACGTCCATCGCCATCCCACGTGCGATTCGTCAAGATGCGAAGCGTATCATCTTTGTAATAAAAATTTGCTAGCATTAGTGCCGAGAGTGGCACGAGATGCAAAATATAGAGTTTGACAAAACTCGACTTAAAATTTGAGATAGCGAAAAATTCACGCATAAAATTCCTTTCTTTTTTAAATTTAGACATATAAATGACAACTATCTTACTTAAACTTATCTTAAATTTAGCTTTTTACTTATGCGTTTGTTTGTAAAATTTAAGGGCACCTCTAAAAACCAGTTTGGCTTGATTTTGCGGAGTGTTTTTAGTGATTTTTT
>DCIZ01000101.1:0-1138 GCA_002317305.1 Campylobacter sp. UBA1713 | reverse complement strand
AAAGCGCAAAAACAAACGCAAAAGCAAGCCACCAAATTTACTTAAATGGTTTTTTAGAGGTGCCCTTAAGCCAAAATTTATTGACACCTCTATATTTTTTGTGTTATAATTTAAAACAACAACTTAAAAGGTAAAACATGAAGTTAAGCATAGTATGTCCGTGTTACGAAGAAGAGGCAAATTTACCAAAATTCTACGACACGGTTTTAGAAGAAACGAGCAAGTTAGGCGAGGGAGTTAGCGAAGTGGAACTACTCTTTGTAGACGACGGAAGTCGCGACAAAACGGCAGAAATTTTGCGCCAAATGCGTGAAAAAGACGCACGCGTAAAGGCTATATTTTTCAGCCGAAATTTTGGCAAAGAAGCCGCCATGCTAGCGGGGCTAAAAGCAGCAACTGGCGAAGCCGTCGTGCTCATAGACGCCGACCTCCAAGACCCAGTCGAGCTACTTTGCCAAATGTGGCAAAAGTTCCAAAACGGCGCAGAGTGTGTCTTTGCTAGACGCGTAGACAGAACGGGCGAAGGGAAAATTCGGGCGTTTTTGAGCGAGCAGTTTTACAAGGTGAATCGCACGCTTTGTGGCGTAGATGTAGCAAGTGGCGCAAGAGATTTTCGCTTTATGAGTAGGCGGTATGTGGACGCGGTTTTGTCTTTAAGTGAGTATCATCGTTTTTCGAAAAACATATTTTCGTGGGTCGGTTTTCGTCAAGAGTGCGTGGAATTTCACTACCAAAAACGCGAAGGCGGACAAAGTGGCTGGGGGCTTTTAAAGCTTTTCAAATACGCACTTGACGGGATTTTTAGCTTTAGCGCCGCACCACTTCGGTTTGCATTTTTGGTCGGGTTTTTCTCTAGTTTAGTCGGCGGAGTTTACGGATTCTACTGCCTGTTAAACAGAGTTTTTAACTTTGACTATCCCGTTTCTGGCTGGACTAGCCTCGTCTGCTTGCTCATGTTTTTCTTTGGAATCGTGCTTTTGGTGCTCGGTGTCATAGGCGAATACATCGCCCGAATTTATGAACAGGTCAAAAATCGCCCGATGTTTATCACAAAAGAATAAAGGACATCTCTAAAAAACCATTTAACTAAATTTGGTGGCTTGCTTTTTCGTTTGTTTTTTCGCTTTTTTGCCTTAAA
>DCIZ01000002.1:8817-9626 GCA_002317305.1 Campylobacter sp. UBA1713 | reverse complement strand
TTTTTAGAGGTGCCCTAAAATCAAACGCTATCTTATAAATACGCCCAAACCCTCATTTCATCACAAACCAAACCCACGCCACGTCTGTTTAAATTTGGCAAAACCGCTCTTTTGTTTTTGTTTTTTGGCATTTAACGCCAAAAATTCACTTCTAGGAATATCCACAGCACCCAAAAAAGCCAAATGCGAGTTCATAACCTGCGCGTCTATCAAAAAATCAAAACGCCGAAGCGCCTCACTCAACGCATAAAACGCCACTTTTGACGCATTTGTCGCCACGCTCACCATGCTTTCGCCGCAAAAAACCTTGCCAAATATCAAGCCATAAAGCCCGCCGACCAACCGCCCGCCCTCATATACACAGACACAGTGCGCCACGCCCTTTTCAAAAAGCGCACCAAAAACTCGCACCACATCATCGTCTATCCACGTCCTGCCCGCCCGCACGTCCCGACAAAGCGTGATGAGTGGCAAAAAGTCCTCGTCAAATTTGACCTCATAACGCCTAGTAAAAGGTTTTACGCTTTTGTGAAAATTTACCATCTCTGGCACAAAAACCGCACGCGGATCTGGCGACCACCACTGAAGTAGCCCATCTTCACAAGACCACGGGAAAATTCCACACTGGTAAGCCGCCAAAACATTTGCCTCGTTCAGCGGCGCACCGACCACACACGGCGAATCTTCAGGCGCCAAAAAAGCAGTTTTATGGCAAAAAATGGCACTTTTTGAACGTTTTCTGACTACACTAAATTCGACACTTTCAACCACTTTTTTTCCTTGTTTTTTTAAAGGGCATCTCTAAAAAC
>DCIZ01000002.1:3979-8705 GCA_002317305.1 Campylobacter sp. UBA1713 | reverse complement strand
AGCGAAGCTTCTGTGAAACACAAACAAAAAAGCAAGCCACCAAATTTACTTAAATGGTTTTTTAGAGGTGCCCTTAAATAATAGTCGCGTCTAGAGAAAAGAATGCGAAAAAACAGAAGTTGTTAAAATTTGCTTTTTTAAATTTGACAAATTTCTGCCAACATTTACAAATTACGGCTTATTTCGCCGATTCTTAAATTTAGCATTTTTACGACATGTCGCCACTTTTCGCTCGCAAAACCACGCCGCACTCGACATGCTTTGTGTAAGCAAACTGGTCAAAAATGGCAAATTTTTCCACCTCATGCGTCTGGCAAAGCACCGCCAAGTCGCGCCTAAGCGTGAGTGGATTGCACGAGATGTAGATGATGCGTGGAATGCGACTGACAAATGCAAGCACCGAAGAGTCGCACCCAGCTCGCGGCGGGTCTAAAAAAGCACACGCAAATTTGTAGTCGTCCAGCCTAACGCCACGAAGTCTGTGAAACTCTCGCTCACCACGAAACGCACAAATCACCTCTTCGCTACTCATTCTCGCCACAAAGAGATTCTCCACGCCATTTTTCGCCGCGTTTAAAAGTGCGTTTTTTACGCTATCTTTGCTGATTTCGTTAGCAAAAACACGCCCAAAACAAAAACTAAGCGGAATGCTAAAATTTCCATGTCCGCAGTAAAATTCTATCAAGTCGCCTTTTTCACTCGCATTTTCACTCGCATTTTCACTCACGCTTTCGCCACACGCAAATTTAGTTTCACGCAAATTTGTCGCCTCACGCACACCGCCAAAACCGCCAAAACCGCCAAAACCGCGCGCATTTTTCACCGCCCACGAAACCATCTTTTCGTTCATAAAACCATTTGGCTGGCTAAACGCCTCCGCGCTAAACTGCATCTCAAATTCACGCATATTTTCTCGCACATTTTCTCGCACGCTGTCCGCACAAAACGGCTCGCCTCGCAAATCACCCGCGCCAAAAGCACCGCCAAAATCACCGCCCTCCACGCGCAAACGCACTCGCAAATTCTCGCCACCAAAGATGACCTTTTTGCCACGACTTCTGCCGACTAGCTTTACACCGAGCCTGCTAGCAAGCACGCCCAGCGCCTCACGCACGCCCTCGACATCTTTGTGGTATAGTAGCACCACGAGCATCTCATCTGTGCCCGTAAAAAACTCCACGCCAAAAAGCTTCTCACGCAAATTTGCATCCGCACGCACTTCGCTCATTAGCACAGGCATCAAACGCGAAATTCTCTCGTCTACTATCTTGCACTCATCTATGCAAACAAAGCCCTTTTTGCCTTTAACGCCCGCCACTTCGCCACCCGCACGCATGCTCATCGCATAGTGCGTGCCCGTTTCGTCATGCCAAATTCGAAACTCCGCACGACTTCGAAAGCCGCTTTTTTTGCTAGCAAAGACCTCAAATTCGCCACAAAAAAAAGGTGCAAAAAGCCCCTTTACCGCCGAAACTTTGTGTAAAAGCTGCTCGTCATAACTCTCAAACTCACAGCTAGCACACTGCCCAAAATGGCTACACTTTAACATCGTCAAATTTCCCAAAACGCCAAACTAGTTTTCATAATAAAAATTCTCGTAACGAAAGCCCTTGACTCTCTTTTTTGCCTTGCTTGCGTCTTTTGTGCTACTCGCAACAGAGTTGTTTGCTACTTTTATCTTTGTAACTTTTGTGTTTTTGATCGCTTTTGCTTTTGCATATTTGGCGTTTTTAGCCGCCTTTGCCCGTGCAAGTCGTTTAGCTTTTTTGCCCTTTTTGCCCTTTGTCAAATTTGGCTCTTGTGCCACTTCGTCCTGCATTTGCGCCACCTCTGTCGCCTTTGCCACACCGACCGCACCGCCAGTCGCACCCGCACCAGCACCCGCCAAACTGCCATCACCCGTCATTAGCCCATTTTTTTGCAACTCTTGTGCTAACTCTTTCTCGTAAGAGGCATTTTTTGCTTCGCTAACGACTTTTACTTCTGTTGTCTGTGCGACCTCTTGCGGTGCTTGTGGCGTTTGCGTTGCTTGAGAAGTTTGATTCTCTGGCAAAGCTGCTTGTGCCACTTCTGGCGCTGCTGGCGTAGCCTCTGCTTGTGCGTTTGCTTGTGCTACTGCCACCGTTGCTGCCGTCTCGCCACCTTGCGCACCAGAAACATTTTCCGAAACCGCCTGAACGCTCACACCACTCTCAATCTTGCTCGTGTCGGCTTGTGCCACTGCCTCCACTGGCACATCTTGCTTTGGTGCTACTGGCTTTGGCTTTTTGATGCCTTGTGCCACTAGCTCCTCTTCGCTCGCTGGCGTGATCTCATTTGAAAACGCCACACCCTCCTTGTCAAAACAAACCAAGTTGTTATTGTTGGTCAAAACATGGCTGTAACAACCTTCAGGGACGTAGTAAACCATGTTGTTCTTCGCCATCTTATATCCTGCTGATGGCGTGCAACCACAAAAAACAGCAGCCGCAAAAGCTGCCACAACGTATCTTTTCATAAAACAATCCTTTCAATATTTTTAGATAACTTCACCAAAATGTCGTATTCGATAGTGCTAAAAAACTTCGCCCAAATTCGCGCATCGTCAAAGACACAAACCTCTTCGCCCACGTCCTCGCTCACAAAAGAATCCATGCTCATCTTTCCTAAAAGCGACTTTCCGTTTGCCAGCAAAAGCTCGCCACGCCCGCCAAAACGCAAAAGCCCATCTCCATAGCCTAAGTCATAGACCGCCACACGCATCTCCTTTGGTGCGACAAAAGCGCCACCATAGCCTACGCTTTGACCAGCTTTTAGGATTCTACTGCTAACGCGAGACGCCCAAAGACTAAGCACTGGACGTAAGTTAAAAACGCCGCCAAACTGCGCATAACCAAACTGCGCTATCCCCACACGAACCGACTCCTCGCCAAACTCGCTTGTGCGCTCCAAAGCCGCCGAGTTGCACGAGTGAAAAAGCAAATTTGAACCGAGCAAATTTACGAGCGTTCTTTTGAACTCGCCCCAGTTTGCCGTTTGTTCCTCAAACTCGCCTTCTGTTTCATCTGCGTCTTTAAAATGCGTAAAAGCGCCGCAAATTTGCACGCCTCGACTTTTAGCCAACTCCACTGCGCGCGCCAGCTCGTCTAAAACTAGCCCGTTTCTGTGCATTCCGCTGTCGCACGCCACATGCACGCGCGTGCCACTTTTGATGCGCTCTAAGTCTTTTAGTGAATTTACCGCGTAGAGAAAGCTGCCGTCTTCGTTGCCGTTTGCTATGTGGCTAAGCACCAAACTCTCTTCGAAAAACTCCGCCACTTCACGTGCCTCCACTTCACTCTTTACTACGCAAAAACGCACGCCCATCTCGCGTGCCATCTGTGCTATGTGTAAAGCGCCGTGTCCGTAGGCGTTGTCTTTCAAAATGAGCCAAATTTTCTCAAAGCCACCGACTTTTGTGGCGATGCTAGTTAAATTTGACCTGTATGCTTCTCTACTCAAAAGGATTTTCGACATTTTAAAAACTCCAAAATAAAAGTTAAATTTTACTCAAAAATACTGAATTTTAACTAAAAAATAGTATAATCGCTTTTTTTATGTAGTTAGTGTAAATTTGTGGACAAAAGGCGTGCAAAACACTCGCAAAATTTCCGCAAAATACAACTTTTAAGAAAGGTTAAAAAGATGAGATTCTTAGTTTTACTGACTGGCTTTTTTTGTCTATTTTGTAGCGTTTGCGATGCGGTCGAAGTTTCACAAACTTATGCAAAGGAGAGCATCAGCCGAAACGGTTTTCTTTTTACAAAGATCACAAACAGGCAGCACTCGCCAGTGCGACTACTAGATGTCTCATCTGACATATGCCTAGATGTAAAGCTACAAAAACTCGCCGTTGTAGATGGGTTAAAGCGACACGTGGATGTCAAATTTGTAGAGATTCCGCCAAAAAGCAGTGTCAAATTTGAAAACGAAGCGCAAATAGTCCTCGTGCGTCTAAAAACAGAGCTAAAAGATGGCGAAAAAATTCCCATCGTGCGATTTTTGTTTAGCAACGGCGAGGCGATAGAGCTAAAAAACGTAATGATACGAAAATGAAAACATATTTTATGTTAGGAGAAAAAAATGAAAAAATTTGTTTTGTTTGGGCTGCTTTGTGCGGCGGCTTTTGGTGCTTCTGTCGAGGCAGTAGACGCCTATGTGCGTGAGAGTTTTTCCAAAAACAGCGCTGCTTATGTAAAGCTAAAAAACAATGGCAAAACGCCTGTTAGCTTGGTCGCTGCAGTTGCAAGTGCTAGCAACGTTACGGAGATTCACAACGTCATCGCCGAAAATGGCATGAAAAAGATGGTGCCAGTAGAAAAGGTAGTCGTGGAAGCTGGCGAAGTGAGAGAGCTTAAGCCTGGCGGCTACCACATCATGCTCATCGGGCTAAAACACACGCTAAAAGAGGGCAAAAAGATGCGTTCGCTCACGCTCAAATTTGACAACGGCGAGAAGATCGTTTTGAAAAACGTGCCTGTCAAAAAGCTAACTTCTGGTGGCATGAATTCTACCATGCACGGCGGCGGTATGCATGGTAGCAGTGGAAATTCTAGCATGCACGGTGGCGGTATGCATGGAGAGATGAAGCACTAGTTGCGTTGTTTGTGTTTTTTTCAAAATTTTAACTTTTTAAATTTGAAAATGGCGTAGAATCGTCAAATTCACGAAAAAGCGAATTTACCAAATTCCGCTTTCTGTTTTCCGT
>DCIZ01000002.1:0-3764 GCA_002317305.1 Campylobacter sp. UBA1713 | reverse complement strand
CAAATTCCGCTTTCTGTTTTCCGCAAAGGGTCGCAGGGGCAAAGCCCCCGCCCGCCCGTCCCGCCAACTTTTTCTTTTGAGCTTTGTGCTTAAAAGAAAAAGTTGGCGGGAATACAAAAAAGCGTTAGCTTTTTACCTATCGGAGTGCGGATTCTGCGATTCTACAGAATCGTCAAGCCAATGTCGTCATTCTGAGGGAGGCGAAAGCCGACCGAAGAATCCCCCGCCTTTTGAGCGAGTAGAATCTTTAAATTCAAGAAAAAGCGAATTTTCACAAATTCCGTTTTCCGTTTTCCGCATTCTGCATTCTGTTACCGCCGTCATTCGCAAGGAAGGCGTAGCCGACCGAAGAATCCCCCGAAATTTGAAGGAGTAGAATCGTAAAATTCACGCAAAAGCAAATTTGTAGATTTTTCGCCATTGCCAAGCAGTGGATTCTTCGGGTCGCTTCTCCCTTGCGAATGACGCGTTTAGTTTGTCATTTTTGTAGCATTTGTAAATTTACGTTTTTTCACAAAAATTTGCCAAATTTAAGCTTATTTTAAAGTTACTTCGCTAGAATCACGCTTTCTTTTTTGCATTTCACTTTTTACTTTGCGCTCGTAGCTCAGCTGGATAGAGCATTTGATTGCGGTTCAAAAGGTCAGGGATTCGAATTCCTTCGGGCGCACCACTTTTTTATTTTACTCTTTCTTTCATTTTGAGTTTTATCAAAAACATTGTAACATCATAAAAATTTTAAAATAAAATCAAATTTGCAGATAAATATAAGGGCATCTCTAAAAACCATTTGAAGTAAATTTGACGGCTCGCTTTTTAGTCTGTTTCTGCGCTTTTTTGCCTTAAAACTCGTTACATAGGCGTGCTATGCTCCTCGTTTTAAAACAAAAAATCACTAGAAACATCTCTAAAAATCGAGCCGAAATGTTTTTCAGAGATGCCCATAAGCATGTGTAAAAAATGCAGAAAAATGGAAAGCAAAAAATGGAATTTCGTAAATTCGCTTTTTGTAAATTTTGTGAGATTCTATGCACTTAAAATGCAAAAGATTCTTCGGGTAGCAAAACCACCCGAAAAATGACAGCGTTTTATGTGCGAACAAAAAAGTCCGCAAACGCAAAACGCCACAAAAGCCTTACGCCTCTGGATATACAGAAACTTTCTTGCGTGTTTTGTCTTTTCTCTCAAATTTGACGTAACCATCTATTAAAGCAAAGATGGTGTCATCGCTACCGATGCCAACATTTGAGCCCGGATGTGTCGCTGTTCCTCTCTGTCTAATGATGATGTTGCCCGCACGCACAAACTCGCCACCAAATTTCTTTACGCCAAGTCGTCTTCCGATCGAATCACGGTTATTTTGGGTTGAACCTTGACCTTTTTTGTGTGCCATATGCTACTCCTTAGCCTAAAATTTTTGTAACTTTAACGCGAGTGTATTGTCTTCTAAAACCGCGTTTAACTTTTGAGTCTTTTCTTCTTCGTTTTTTGAAAGTGATGACCTTTTTGTCCTTACCTTCATTTACAACTTCCAAGACAACTTTTGCACCCTCTACAAACGGCGCACCTACCACTACAGCGTCTCCGACAACAGCCAAAACTTCGCTAATCTCGACGCTAGACTTCTTCTCGGCTGCAAAATGATCCAAATTTACAAAATCGCCCTCGCTGACTTTGTATTGTTTGCCGCCGTGTTTAAAAATCGCATACATAGCAATCCTTCTAAAAAATTTCGGTAGCCCAAAAAGCACTTTTTTTGTCAAAAAAAAGATTTGCAAGCTCATTTGAGTCAAACGTTCATTTTACCAAAAGTTTTATAAATTTTAGTTTAAAGCGTTCGGAAAACAGAAAACGGAATTTGTTAAAATTTAGGCTTAATGGACAAATTGGAGTGGTGGAATTTGCTCAAACCACCACCACAACGGCGTTTAAAGGCGTTTTGTCAGTGCAAATTTACCAAAATTTAAACATTTTTTCAAAGACAAAAAATTTGCGATAAATTTTTCCAAATTTTCCCTTTTTAAGCCAGAGTGAATTTGCGTTTTTGTCTTTAAAACCTTAAACCAACTTTCAAGTAAATTTGTTGTCTTTGTAGCACCGCAAATTGTCTCAAATTTAAAGAGAAATTCCACGTTTCTTTTTAAGGGCACCTCTAAAAACCACTTAATGAATGTCGTTTAAACTTTTTTCGTTTAAAAACAAATAATGTCTATTTTCAAACAAATTTAAACTCAAAACAAATTCGCTTTTACTCATTTTTGTCAGGCTTTTAGAGAGGGCTAAAAGCTCACGCGCCGCCTCGCTTTTTGGGCTGTTCGTGAGCTTTAAACGAATGCTCCTTTGCGTATGCACTTGACAGAGACAAAACGGCACGAAAATGCGGCTAGATAAGCCTTTGAAGCCATCTGCAACAAAAGCTTTTATGTTGTAACCAAGCCCTTTGCACCAAGAAAACAAGTGGAGCGCTCGGCTTGCCGATGTTTCCTTGAAATTCCTTCCAAATAATCAGCGATTTTTTCTCTGCCATAAATAAATTTCCACCATAAAATTTTATGTGTTTTTGCTTCTAAAAAAACCAAAACGCCAAAATTTTTACCCCAATAAGTCGCATCCGCAACGATGACGATCTCACTCAAATTTACCCTTTGCGGAAGCGGAGTTTTTAGAGATGCCATAGTTTAGGTTTAACTTATCTATTTATTCCAAAAACACTCTTTTATGCGATAGCCACCGCTGTTTATCAGCAAATTTTCATAATCGCAACTCGCAACTGCCGAGATATGTCGATCCCAAAAAAGCCGTAAAATCAAATTTACAACACACAAAAAATTTACGCCTTCATCAAAGTCTAACTCTAAAAAAAATTTAAAAAACAAAAATCCGTCAGGAAATTCACACGCTCTGATCGCATCAAATTCCTCGTTGTAGTCTATATAAATATCAACGTTTTCTAAATTAACACACGATTCTACAAGCCTTTTCAACTCCTGACTACTGCCTCGATAATCCACATAAATTTTGCAATATCTATCCATGCGTTTTTCCTATTTGTTTATTTGTATGTAAGGCGGATTGTCAAAAGCTCCATCTTTTTTAATAATAGATATATCAACTTCCAACCCAATATCTCTTTCGAGCTGTTTTCTAACACCTCTTAAACCAGCTTCGCCAGACTGAATTTTACCAGTTTCTACGGCATGTTTCATCGTTCTTTCCTTAGCACTATTTAGATTTGGAGTTTTGAAACGATGTTTAATAATATTGCTAAATTCGCTAGGATCAACCATTATGGCAATATCTATATCAGACGTTACTTTTGCTGTTCCAGCAGCTCTACTTCCTTGAATGCGAATATCACTGCTTATGTGTCCAACATTTTCCAATAAATATGAGGACATTTTATCAAACTCAACAAGTGTTAAACCTTGGGGAATTTTAAGAACTTGCGGAGAGTTATCTAAAATGCCAACTTTAGCCGCACTCGCGACATCGTCTGTTTTACTAGCCACTTTTGCCAAGCTACCCGTATCCGCTGCGTTTTCAAATTTGCTAGCCACTTTTGCACCACTGACTACGCCCTTGACTGCTGTGCTAGCTACTACGCCCACGCCTGCTGTAACTGCTGCGCCAGTTAGTGCTTCGCTTGTTGTTTCAGAGATTCTCAAAGTCGCACCAAGAGAATCTCCCACATCTTGTCCAGGCTGGTTTTATAGTAGCCATCGCTTGCGGCGTCTTTTACTAAAACCTTCCTAATTACACCAACT
>DCIZ01000001.1:9899-11031 GCA_002317305.1 Campylobacter sp. UBA1713 | reverse complement strand
ACAGTATTCTCCTCATTTTAAGAAAAAAATCTACTAAAAACACTCCAAAACAAGCGAAGCGCTCGGCGTTAGCCGATGTTTCCTGTAAAAAATCAAGCCAAACTGGTTTTTAGAGATGCCCTTTAAAAAAGCAAATTTATAAATTCCACATTCCACATACACTAAAACTCAAATTTAAAACACAGGTTTTAGTGCGTTTATCCACGCGTTTGCGCGGTTTTTCCACTCTGCGTCGCCTTTGTAGTCTACTACGAGTCCTACAAATTTGCCATTTATGAGTGAGAGTGAGTTTTCGAAATTTGTATAGTTGCCGACTTCGCTTGCACCGACAACTTTTGCGCCACGAATAAGAGGCAAAAACTCCACAAGCCCGTCAGAAAAAGTTTTTGGGTGTTTTGCTTGGTTGCCAACGCCCACAAGTGCGATGGTTTTGCCAGTAAAGTCCGCCTCTTTTACGAGGTCTAGCTTTGCTTTGAAGTCCTTTTGTAGCTCGCCGTAAGCGTGTGTAGAGGCTACGAAAATGAAGCGTGTGAAGCGTGTGAAAAACTCCGCTGTGAGCTCTTTTGCATCTACTATCTCTGCGTCAAAATTTGCGCCCACGAACTCTGCGACCTCTTTTGCATCGCCTGCGTTTGAACCAAAAATAATGCCAACATTTGCCATTTTTTTCTCCTTGTTTTAAATTAGGATTAAAATTGTATCAAAAAAAATTTAAATGTAGATAAATTTGCATTCAGAATGCAGATGACGGAAAACGGAGTGCGGAGATTTGTAATTATCGAAAAAGCAAAAACAGACCGCCGTCATTCTGAGGGAGGCGTAAGCCGACCGAAGAATCCCCTGCCTTTTTAGCGAGTAGAATCGTCAAATTTACAAAAAAGCGAATTTTTACAAATTCCGTTTTCTGTTTTCCGTATTCCGCATTCCGAATGGGGTCGCAGGGGCGGTAGCCCCCGTCCGCCTCTCTCGCCGCCATTTTCTTTTGAGATTTATCGAAAAAGAAAATGGCGGCGAGACTTTTAAAAAGCGTTAGCTTTTTACACATCGGAAAGCAGAAAACAGAAAACAGAATTTGTGTAAATTTGTTTTTTATGAATTTCACGATTCTACTTTAGGGCATCTCTAAAAACTA
>DCIZ01000001.1:3256-9758 GCA_002317305.1 Campylobacter sp. UBA1713 | reverse complement strand
AGTTTTTAGAGATGCCCTTAAGTTTTCAAATTTAGTTCAACTTCTCCTTGTAGTGCCTCTTTTGGCTATGTTTGTGCCCGCAACGTTCGCACTGAAATTCCACCACCTCTTCGCCCTCCAAAAACCGCTCGATGGTTACGCCATTTTTGTGCTCATCTTTGACATAACTCTCCTCGCTTTGCGTTAGTCGCTCGACTTTCAGCGCCTTCACGCTAAACGCCTCAAAGCAGTTTTGACAGCGACTTTTAGCGCGCTCATAACCAAACATCACGCAAAAAAGCACGCCACAAACCGCGCAAGAGAGCAAAAAAGCCCGCGAAGCGCCGCCGCCAAAAGTGCTAAATTTAGTCAGCCACAAAAAAAACAAAACGCCCAGCCCAAGCCCAAAAACCAGCGACACAAAAAGTGCCATTTTAAAAGAGTGGTAAAGCATCTTTTCGCCTTTATTTTACTATTTTTGAGACGGCACGAAACGCCTCGTTTTCAGCACTTTTTAGTCGCCCAAAAGCCCACGTCTCAGCGCTTACCACGCTCACGCCACGCAAACGCAAATTTTCTAGTGCTAGCGCTTTGTCGCAAGCCTCTCTACTGCCCACGCACTCGCTCACTACGCACACTTCAAAGCCGTTTTGTAAAAGCTCCAAAGCGGTAAAATATACGCAAATGTGCGCCTCGACGCCTGCTAAAACCACACGCTCAAAGCCACGCAACTTTTCACGCAAAACCCCAAATGCACTAAATTCACTCTTTGCCACCGCACTCTCGCCAAAAAACGCACTCACACGCTCGTCTGAAAAGCCCAGTTTTTGCGGGACTTGCTCTGTTGCAAACACTCTCACGCCCAAAGCTTGCGCCAAATCTAACAACTTTGCTGTTTTTATTTGCACCATTTCGCCGTTTTCGACTGCGTTTAAGATGCGTTCTTGCATGTCGATGACCACAACGCACTCGTTTTTTTCTTTTTTGTCGCATTTGTCGCACAGCTCGTCAAAATGCGCCAAAAAGTAGCTTAACGCGAAATTTAAATTTGACGCTTTTATCTTGCTTTCGTCTTTTATGAACGCTGGAATTTCGCTTCGTGGCAAAAAGCAAAGCTCGATGCACTCGTCCTCCACGCCGCCGCCACTTCCTAGCCGCCTGCTTTCGCTCACTTGCGCGAAAAATAGCGTTTGGCGGTTTGCGCCGAATCCTAACGCACCAAAAGAGCTGGTGATTCGTTTTAGCCCCAAAGGCTCAAAGCCCGTCTCCTCGACCACCTCTTCAAAAGCCGTTTGGTGCTCGCTTTTTTGCTTGTCCATGATGCCTGCGCAAAGCTCGTAGGTGTGTGCGAGGTCTATGGCGTTTTTGTTTTCTGGTAAATTTGCGTTTGCGTTGTCAAAATACGCCCACACGCTCGGACGAAACTGCCGTACAAGCACGATGGCGTCTTTTTTTGCATCGTAAAGCAGCACGGCGACACTGTCGTGGACACTCACGCACTCCCAGCGGCGTGGCGTTTCGTTTTGTGAGAACTCAACGGAAAATGTTTTGATAAACTTGCCGTTTTCTAACGGCTTTCGTTTTAGGTCTGTGATCATTTTTTTTACCTTTTTGTAAATTTGTGTTTTGCGATTCTCGTGAATAGATAAATCAACTTTTGATATTTTGAAACGATAAACATCAAACTAGAATCATCTTCGCTAGTCCCAAAAACGCGAAAAACCCCACGATGTCCGTTACCGTAGTTAGTAAAACAGAGCTTCCCACAGCAGGATCTACACCGCATTTTTTTAGCGCAAGCGGAATGAGCGCACCAAAAAAACCAGCACATGTTAAATTTACTAGAATCGCCGTGGCGATGACCAGCCCAAGCCCATCTGTTTTAAACCAAAAGTGTGCTATTAGCCCGACCAAAACGGCAAAAATAGCCCCATTTGTGCACGCTATGAGTAGCTCACGCCCCAAAACCCGTCTAGCATCTTTAAACTCTATGTCGCCCACTGCTAGCCGCCTTACTGTTACAGCCAGCGCTTGCGTGCCAGCATTTCCGCCCATGCTAGCAACTAGCGGCATGAGCGCTGCAAGGGCGACAAATTTTGTGATGGTTTCGTCAAAAAGCCCTATGACAAAACTCCCCAAAAAAGCCGTAGCCAAATTTACCAAAAGCCACAAAGCACGGCTCTTGCCCGCCTTAAAGACCGTCTCCTCTTCGGCTTCGTCATTTACGCCTGCAAGGTGATAAATTTGCTCTGTGGCACTCTCCTCTAAAAAGTCATGAATGTCATCTGGCGTGATTCTGCCCAGCAAAACGCCCGCTCTGTCTACCACCGCCACAGAACGCAAGTCAAAGTCTCGCATGCTAGCTGCCACGTCTGCTATATCGTCTGTGTCAAGCGCTGAGTGCGGCGTGTAGTCGTCTCCAGAGCTAGCTAAAATTTCGCCCAAACTCATCTCGTTTTCAAAAAGCAACAAGTCGTCAAGCGGCAAAGCAGCACGCAAAACGCCGTCATCGTCTACTACAAAAAGCTGATAGACGTTGTCAATGAGCTCATTTTTTTTCATCTCACGAAGTCGCTTTACCGCCTCGTCTAGCCGCTCACTCTCGCGCCCGCTAAAAAGCTCCGTTTGCATGTAAGCGCCCGCTTCGTTCTCTTCGTAGTCTATGAGTTTGCTTATCTCTTTTTGGCTTTCGACTTCCAAATTTGAAAAGATCTCGTCCGCCTTTTTTTCGTCTATCTCCTCGATGGTCTGAAGCAAATCTGTCGCATCGTCGCTGTCTAGCTCTTCTATGGCGCCGGCTAGCTTTTGGGCTGAAACGGTCGCTAGGACGTCTTTTAGCATGTGGTCAGGTAGCTCGATGGCGACTTCGCCCAAACTCTCTTCGTCTAGCTTTTCTAAAAACTCAGCATAAGTCTCTTTGTCATGTTTTTTTAGCTCTTCTAAGTGTCCTGCTACCTCAACGGCACTAAGCTCGCAGCTTTCGTCTATATGTTTGTTTAGCTCGTCTTTTATCTCGCAAATTTCACCGCTGTTCATGGTTGTTCCTTAAATTTTTTGTTTGTTTAGACTCGTTTTTTTTGGCGAATTTTTTGGTAAAAAGCTAACGCTTTTTTGTAGTCTCGCTACCGTTTTCTTTTTCGATAAATCTCAAAAGAAAACGGTAGCGAGACGGGCGGACGGGGGCTTCGCCCCTGCGACCCCGTTTATTTTATTTGCAATAGCGTCAACATATTTTTAACGTTTTTTCGGTGCGCTAATGATGTTCATAGAGGTTATCTTGCCCAAAAGCAAATTTTCATCTTTAAATTCGCGGTAGCCTTTGCCAAGCTCGATGCTCGTGATGGCGACTTTGCCTATTTGGTGGCGGTTGTCCTCTTTGTCTCTCAAAGCCCACACCGCATGCGTTATGGTTATCTCATCGTCCAAAACGCCCGTGTAGAGCATGATGTGCCCTTTCATGTAAAAGAGTGTAAGGTAAGGCACGGCGTTTGCCATGATAAATTCCTTTTTTTGCTCGTTGTCCATGCCTTCAAGCGAAAAGACCGTGCCAGCTTTGCCTTGTGCCCTCGAGTTGCGTGGAAGCCACACGCCAAAAGATGCGTAAAAATCTTTCAAAAACAAAGAGCAGTCGCGGAGCAAATTTTCACCGCCCCAGCCGTAGTTCGCACCCAAAAATTCGTTCAAACGGCGTTTTATGATGACATCTTCAAAAGGCTCAAATTTTCTTGCGTAGCTTTTTGAAAAACGGTAACTAGCCGAGACAAAAGCGTCATTTTCTTCCTTTACATAAGGAAAAAAGCCACCGATTCTACTCTCGCCGACAAAGTTGCCACGCTTGTCAAAGATGGCGCCGCCGTCCTTTGTGAAAGCGCCAAATTTGTTTTTTTTGTAGTTTTCTGCCTCTTTTTGCGTGAAAATTCGCAAGTCGCCTCGCCAAATCCAGCCGCTAATCTCATCTGTGTGAACGAAAGCGTAAAGTCCATCTTTGCTGTAGTGAGAGACGACAACGGGCGAAAAGATGGGCAAAACAGAGTCTTGGAGGTAGTCAAACGGGTAGCTACCAGCCGACTTAAAGAGGCGGTCTCGTGTGGGAAGGCTACGAAGTGGCGTGTTTTTTGTGATGATGGCGGGCGCAAAAACTGAATTTAGGGCGTCAAAATTTGCATTTTTGGCTACATTGTCAAACCAGCTTTTTTTAAACGTGAGGCGTGAAAGTGTAAAATATCTGCCCGGTTTGTAGGTGTAAGAATTTAGCGCCCACATGAGGTCAGACTTTTTAAAGTCGCTTTTTTTCTTTTTCCAAACGGCGAAATATTTTTGCAAAAGTGCCGTTTCGTCAAAGAGAACTGGCTCGTCAAATGTGGCTAAAATTTTTGCGTCTTGTTTAAATTTGTCTGGAAAGATGTAGGGCGCTTTTGGTCCGCAAGCGGTCAAAAACAACGCCGCCAAAAGCGTAAGCAAGATGTGTGAAAGTAGTCTTTTTTTCATTAAATTTTCCTTATTAAGTTTTATTTGATATAATGATAGCTAAAAAAGGTTAAACTATGTTAAACAGAATCATCGATATTTTAGAACACGGGAATCTCTTTCTCACAGGTGGCGGCGGAGTCGGCAAGAGCTACATGGTGGGCGAGATAGTTAAATTTTACAAAAAAGCAAAAAAAAGTGTCGTTATGCTCGGTAGCACGGGCATCAGCGCGGTAAACATCGGGGGCGTAACGGTTCATCGTTTTTTCAAATTTGGCATCAGCAATTCGCTTGATGAGTTAAGAGAGAGAGACGCCTTGCAAGAGCGACAGCTAAACGAGCTACAAAAAATTTTACAAAAGTGCGACCTCATCGTCATAGATGAAATTTCTATGATTAGCGCAAATTTGCTAGAGATGATAGTCTATCGTCTAAAGACCTTTGGCTTTCGTGGGCGAGTTTTGATAGTGGGCGACTTCTACCAGCTTCCGCCAGTTAGAAAGAGCAAAAACCGCGAGGAGAGCGACGGGCTTTTTGAGGGAAACGAGGCTTACTTTGCTTTTGAGACGCAGGCGTGGAGTGAGCTTGGGCTGACGTGTGTGGAGCTTACACGCTCAAAAAGAACGAACGATGACAGGCTTTTTCAAATTTTGGCAAAAGTCCGCGTGGGCGAGTGCGATGCAGAGGTTTGTGAGCTACTTTCGTCTCGTTTGGTGAGCGAATTTCCGCCAGACATCACCGTGCTTTTTGGGGTAAATGAAGAGGCAAATGCGCACAACGCCGAGCGGCTTTCTGTGCTACCAGGCAAAAAATTTAGAGCAATGGCGACAAAGGAGAAAAAAGACCCACGTTTTACAGACGAGGCGTTTGAGCGGTGGGTGGAGAATTTAAGAGCGCCGGAGGTTTTTGAGTTTAAGATAGGCGCTAGAGTTATCTTTACCATTAACAAAGATGGACAATACTACAACGGCGAGTGTGGCTACATAACAGACATAAAAAATTCAGACGGCAAGGGCGAAATTTATGTAAAAAAAGATAGCGGCGAGTGCATCTGTGTGGAGCGTTATGAACACACGCTTTGCGACTACGAGGGCGCGCGGGCAAAAAAGGGCGAAGAGAGTGGCGGCGTGAAAGAGAAAGTGCGTGCGGTTTTTAAGCAGTTTCCTTTGAAGCTGGCTTACGGCATCACCATTCACAAGTCTCAAGGCATGAGTTTGGCGCGGTTTGGGTGCGACTTGGGGCGAATTTTTGAAAATGGGCAGGCTTATGTGGCTTTGTCTAGGGCGAGGAGTTTAGAAGGAATGTTTTTGCGTTATAACAAAAATGAGTCTTTTGGTGAATTTTTGGTGCGGCGAGTTAGTGCGAGCGCGGCAGTGCGTGAATTTTACGAGAGTTGCGAGAGGGTTTTAGAAGATGAACTGGTGGGCGAATTTGGTGGCGGCGTAAATTTGAGTAGCGAGCAGTTTGAGCGTGGGCGGTTTGACGGGATTTTGGACGCGTCTAGGTTTTTGGCTGGGGCTAGTGTGGGTGAGAGTGGCGAGACGGAGGAGTTTGGCGGGTGCGATGCAGATGAGGGTTTTGTGGACATGAGTGGTAGCAAAGAGTGGTTGAGGTTGGTGGCGGAGTTTTTGGAGACAAAGAGAGCTATGGAGGCTTTAGAAGAGCGCCAAGACGCGCTAAAAGCGGCGCTTGTGGAGATGTGTAAAGGGCGAAGTAGTCAAGGCGGCGGGCTAACTCTTTTGTGCCGAAAGAGCACGAGGCGAGACTGGGCGGGCTACGCTAAAGATGCAGGGTTAAAGCTACCACGTGAATATGTGAAAGAGACGGAGATGTGGGTGGCGAAGTTGGAAAACGGAAAGCTGAAAACGGAAAACTGAAAACGGAAATTTGTCAAATTCACCAAAAAGCGAATTTTCGCAAATTCCGTTTTCCGTTTTCCGCACTCCGTTTTCCGTTTTCCGTTTTCCGTTTTCCGCACTCCGCATTCTGAACAGGGTTGCAGGGCAGCGCCCCCGTCCACCGTTCCTCGCCGTTTTTCTTTGAGATTTATCGAAAA
>DCIZ01000001.1:0-3222 GCA_002317305.1 Campylobacter sp. UBA1713 | reverse complement strand
AAATAAAAAAGCGTTAGCTTTTTACATACGGACAACAGAAAACAGAAAACGGAGCACGGAGTGCGTTCGGAATGCAGAATGCAGATTTTGCGATTCTCGTGAATCGACAAGCAACGCCGTCATTCTGAGGGCGTAAGCCAGAAGAATCCCCTGAAATTTGAGCGAGTAGAATCTTTAAATTCACGAAAAAGCGAATTTACAAAATTCCGTATTCCGTTTTCTGAAAGGTAAAATATGAAATTTAGTTTTAAGATGAAATTTAGCGAGGAGTTTTTGGCGCTTTTGTCTTTTTTGGCTACACAAAAAGGGCTGGCTTTTGGTAGTCGTTACGCAGACGGCGTGCTGGAATTTTTTGTCCGCGCAACGCAAGAAGAGGCGGTGGAATTTGCCGAATTTTTGAGCCAAAATTTGCCTCATAGTCTCTTTTTAGAGGGCGTTTCGGCGGAGGTTTTTGACGGCGTTTCAGATGAAATTTTTGACGGTATTTGCACAAAAAGCAAATTTGAGAATCTCACGCCGTTTAATGTGAGCGAGGTGAGCGTTGAGGCAGAAAGCGAGGCAAAAGAGTGCGCAAAAAGCGTGCTTTTGGGCGGTGTGGCGAGCTTTGACGGGCTGGCGTTTTGCAAATTTGACGGCGAGAATTTTGGCGACTTTTTGGTGCCGACAAATGGCGAGCGAGTGGGGCGAGTTTTTGTGGCGAGCGAGGAGGCGGTGAAGCTTTTGATGGCTTATGAAAAGCCAGTTTTACGGCTAAAAACGAGTGCGGTTTTTCGGACAAACCACGAAAATGCGCCGCTTTTTGCAGGTGTGCGTCTCTTTTGGAGCGCAAAGACAAAGGCGCTTTGCGAGGCGTGTGCGGGCGTGTGCGACTTTTTGAGTGTGAGCTTTTTGCATGAGGCGAGCGAGGCGCAAAGGGCGAGTGTTTTGAGGGTGAATTTTTTTGACGGAAAAATTTTGGATTTGGACGAAAAAAAGAAAAATTTTAAACCAAACACGGCGGTCGGGCGGTTTTGCGAAGCGGGCGTTTTTGTGGCGAGCGGTGAGCGAGAATTTTGTGTGGTGAGGAGTGAGGTGCCACGAAGTTTTGAAGAGATTTGCGAGGCGGTTTGTAAATTTGAAAATGGCGAAAAGCTGGTGGAAAATTTTCGGGCGACTTTTGGCGAGCGTGCGGTGGGCGTGGGCTGTGGCGAGAGTGCGGGCGAAAGTGTGAGCAAAGAGGCGAAAAATTCGGGTAAATTTGAATTTGTGGAAAATGCGAGTGTGGGCTGTGGCGAGCGTGCGGGCGGTTTTGGCGGTGCTGATAGTGCTGGCACGGACGGCGGTTTTGCGAACTCTAGTTTTGGTGAGAGTTGCAAAAGTGGCGTGAATTTAGATAAATTTGAATTTGGCGAAAAAGTGGGCGGTTTTGACACGCTTTTTGAAGAGCTTTTTGCGCTTGCGTTTAGGAGGCGGTCGTTTTGTGAAATTTTGGACTTGGCAGATGACTTTGCCTTTAACAAGGCGCTTGGGCTGGACTTTGTGCGTGGTGAAGATGGCACGTTTGAGTGGGCGAGGCTGGCGCGTGGCGTGATGAGCTATGCACTAGCTGGCGTGGACGAGCGTGTGCTGGCTTTTGGGCTGGTGGCTGGGTTGGCGAGGTTTTATGTGGAGATGGGTGAGATGTGTAGCGAGGATCTGGGCGTAGGCGAATTTGTTTTGGAGGGCGTTTTGCGAGGAAGTAAAAAATTTGCCTCTGTGGTGTTTTTGAAAAACGATTTTGGAGTGTTTTAGGATTAAAGTGAATTTTAACAAATTCCGTTTTCCGTTATCGCCGTCATTCTGAGGGCGTAAGCCAGAAGAATCCCCTGAAATTTGAGCGAGTAGAATCGTAAAATTCACGAAAAAGCGAATTTTCGCAAATTCCGTATTCCGTTCTCCGCATTCTGTTTTCTGAATGCAGTGGATTCTTCGCACGCTTGCGAATGACGGCGTTTTATTTGAGTGTTTTTTTGATATAGTTTTAAAATTTTTTGAGTTTAAGGAGAGTTATGAAACGAGGTTTTTTTGCTGTTTTGTTGGTGCTTTTTTTGGCGTTTGAGTGTAGCGCGGCTAGCACGTTAGAGAGACAAAAAGTGGCGCGTAGCGGAGTGAGTGCGGGCGTGGTGAGTGCTGTGGGTTTGGCAGCAAACGGCGGAGTCTTTTCCGACACGCTTTTTGACGAGATGCGGCGAGCTTCTAGCAAAGAAGGTGCTACTTTTTTGGGGCGAGTGGGAGGACATAGGGAGTATGTGAGCGTTTTTGGCGACAAAAAACTAAAAATAACGGGTGCTGGGGCGTTTGTCGGCGTGGCAGAAGGTGTGGACGAGGCGGCGTATGCACTCTTTTTTGAGGGCGGTGCGGCGAGATATTTGGACAAATTTGACAAAGATAGTTTGAGTGGCAAAGTCTACAACTATGGTGGCGGTTTGGCGTTTAGAAATGGCTTTGGTGGTGGCGGTTACTTTGAGCTTTCGGCACGTTTAGGAAAGGTGAAAGCGGTGGGCGATGATGTAGGCGAGAGGCTTGTGGGAAGACGGGCGTATTTTGTGGGGCATGTGGGCTTTGGCAAGACCTTTTTTGTGGCGAGCGACAGGGACAGCACGCTTTTTGCGAGTGCGGAGTGGGGGCACTTGGGGGCTGGAGGTGTTAGTGGCGATGCAGGAGAGGTGAAGCTGGGCGCGGCGAAGAGCTTGCGGCTCAGTGCGGGCGTGCGTTTGCGAAAAGACATTTCGCAAAACTGGGAGAGTTACATTCGTGGCGTTTATGAATATGAGATGAGCGACGGGCAAAGTGGCGTGGTGGGCGACTTTGGCGTGGCTGGCTCGGCTGGCGGTTCTGGTGGTGGCGATGCGGCTGGTGTGGCGGTGCGTTCTGGCAAGGTGCGAGGCTCAACTGGCGTTGGCGAGCTGGGGTTTCGTTATGACTCAAACCTTGACAAAAAGGGCTTTGTTTTTGGCATTTCGCTAAAAGGCTGGGGTGGCAAGAGATATGGCTGGGGTGGCGGAGCACAGATGGGCTGGGCGTTCTGAGTGCGGAGTGCGGAGTGTGTAGTGCGAAGTGTGTAGTGTGGAGCTGTTTAAGGGGTCGCAGGGGCGAAGCCCCCGCCCGCCAGCCTCCGCCAAAACTTTCTTTGAACTTTAGCGAAAAGAAAGTTTGGCGGAGGCTAAAGGGCATCTCTAAAAAACCACTTAATGAATTTGGGTG
>DCIZ01000037.1:2256-9163 GCA_002317305.1 Campylobacter sp. UBA1713 | reverse complement strand
GGCGGCTCCTCAGAATGACGGCGTTTGTTTGTGCTTTTTAGAATTTGACGAATTTACACCACCGCCACACATATGATTCTTAAATTTGCTTTTTTACTAAAACAACAAAACATCACAATGCAAATCTGTTTTTCTCTTTGTTATTACGCAACCAAAGCCCAGTCTCAAAACGCTCATCTACACTTAACGACTCCAAATTTAGCCCGAATTTACTAAAGTCATCACGACAAAAAAGCGAACCGTCGCAAGATTCAAAATTTAAAAGAGACGCCTTTTCCTCGCTCATATTTTCAAATTCCGCGCTTTTTGCCTCGTCCCACATATAAGTGCACTCACCACTCCAAAAAACACCGCTTTTCACAAGTTTCACTGGCACTCCACCATACACAGCGTTTGAGATACACCGCCCAGCCACCAAGCTTTTTGCCGCTATTATGCTTCCGCTTCCAACCACCGCACCTTTTACAAACCCTACATCTTGCCCGACCCAAACATGATCGCCGATGATGATATCTTTTGAGTGGTTTGTTCGCTTGTTTGTGTTAGCGTCATAAAGCAGATGCGGGTCGTTTGTGCGTAGCCAAACGTGAAACGAAAAGAGGCACGAGTCGCCAATGATAATGTTGCGTCTTTCGCCACACAAAAGTGCTGTTTTGTAGCTACCATAAGGGTTAAAGTAGTTTTTGCTACCGACAAAAAGCAAATTTTTGTGCTTCAAAAATGCGTTTGCACACATATTGCTGTCGCAAAAAAATACATTTTCGTCTCCTTCTATAAAAACCGCACCACTTTTTAAAACCGCATTTTCACCTAAAAATATGCGATTATTTTTGCCTTTTATTACGATTCGTTTAGCTATTTCCGAACACCCCCCCCCGCAAATTTGCTCTAGGCTTTTTTCGCTATATATTACATTGTCATTTGGTAGTTGTGTTTTCACTTTTACATCTCCTATATACTCAAACACTTTTTCACAAACTGCTCAAAAAGTTGCTCTTTGTAGCCCCCCCCCAAAAGCACCTTTTGCAAATTTAAAACTTCACATTTTTGCATAAACGCCTCTTTTAGTTTTTTGGCAAATTCCTCTGCTTCACTTTCGCCTGCCTCGCATCTAGCAAAACGCTTGAGTGCTACATCTAGCTCACCTACATCGAGTGCTTCATAGGCTCTTTTTTGACCAAGTTCAGCATCGAAAACGCTTTCCCCTCTCTCCATTGTCCTTACTGCTTTGTAAATTCTCTCACAGCACTTTCCATCACGGGCTTTTTCAAACACATCAAAGTTTGCTCTAAACTTTTCAGGCACGACACACTCGTTTGCTAGTAAAGACTCCAAAGCATCAAAAACCGCCGTTTCACTCTCACAAACCGGTCCAAAACCATTTTTTCGGTAATCGAAGTAGCCAGGTTGTAAAGTGTGATCTGAAAAAAATGTCTTTTCATCAAACTGATAGTAGACCACAGGTTTGTTTAAAAAGCCCATCTCCATCGCTACACTTGAGTAGTCAGAAACCATCACATTTGCTTCGCAAAAGAGCTCTTGGTAGCTTTGCGACTCAGGACTCATCTCCACATAGTCAGGCACACGAAAACAGTCATACACACAAACACAAGGATGCCCTCTATACACCACCTTATACCCAAATTTATCTGCTAGCTCTTTTAATCTAGGAGAGTTTAAAAAAGCATCCCACGCTTTGAAGTAATCACTTTGCTTAAACTGCTCCTCGTTGTCATTTGCCCTTTTTGCTGTATCACTGCTGTAAGTGCCAGCTATGTAGTTTCGCCATGTAGGTGCTATTAGGATGCACTTTTGTCTTAGACGAGTTTTGTCATTTTCCAAATTTGCCAAAAACTTCTCTACATCGCTGTTTGAAAAGTCATTTGCTCGCCTCACCACGCCCTCACGTTTAAGAGACCTTACCGCTTCGCTCTTTACCCAAAGCGCATCATGTCTAGCAAACCCACTTAAAAGTGTCTCACGCCTGCCAAATTTGTAAGCATTTCGCTCGCCACCTATGCTCTCAAACTCCGGCGGTGTAGTCGTCACAAATATATCTATCTGTTTAGTATTTAGCCACTCACTCAGATCATCTTTTGTAACTCCATGTTGTAAAAAGACAAAGCTCTTGCCTAATAGCCCTCGCTTGACTATATACCAGTCTATGTGCGAGCTGATGATGCATGATGCTTTTTCGTAAGCCTCATCAAACTCATCGCTATCAAACAGCACCATCTCAAAGCCTTCTGCTTTTAGCCTCTCGTAGTCAACACTCTCTTTTCGCAAAGCAAAGAGAATTCTCTGCTCCGGATGTTTTTCTTTTACATATCTGTAAAGATGCTCGGCGTTGTCATCTGCTTTATAGTCTTTGTCTAGCAAAAGCCAAAGCGAATTTGCCTGTTTTTTAAATTTTGCTCGCACTTTTGCTAGCTCCAAAGTGGCACTTTGTTTTTTCTCAAAGGTAATGTTTGCATCAAAATTTGCTATTTTTACAGACATTTTCTTTGCATCTGTCGCCTTAAACCAAAGCCGTTTTTCGTAGACGAAAACGCGACCTAGAAATTTGTAGATTCGTGTTTTTTGGCTGACTGGTATCACGTCTTCTCCGTCAAATTTGACACTCTCAAATTCAGTTTCATTTGGTGTAAAGTAACGCACACAAAATTCGCCTCTGTAGGCGTCAAATTCATCCACATAGCAAATTTGTTGCGTAGGTTGCTCGCCTTTTAAAGCACCCACCAAACCTACTTTGTGAAAAAACCAAACAGAGCTAATGAGTCCGTTAAAAGCAAAGATGTTTTTTGAGTCAATGTGCTCGTAAATTCGGACATAACTCTCCCAAAGCTCATCTTTTTGTTCGTTTGTTAGCTCGCTAAATTTGGCTTTTTTGTCGATGCCGTCTTTTATCTGCCACAATGTATCATAAAGAGCTACATTTTGTAACCAAAGAGGCACGAAACCAAGACGCTGTTTGGCTAGTAGTAGTAGTAGTAGTAGGTACCCGTTTTTGTTTAGTTGTGCCAGGTCGGCATCTTTTTTACTGTCTAGGCTACTTGTGCCATCAAGCCGTTTTCGATAGTAGTATTTTGCGCCACCCAAAAAAGCTGCTTTGCTGTTCATGAAATTCATGAGATATTCGGAGATGAAAAAGCCATCTTCAAAATTTGGACGAATGTCTTTGAAGGTTAAATTTAGTTTTTTGATCTCTTTTAGATCTAAAAATGCAGAAGACACCGAAAGCTGTATAAACTTATCAAGATTTTCTATCTTTAAAATTTTATCTTCTTTAAATTTGAATCTCAAAGGATGCGTGTCTTTTGTTTCGTCTATGTTTTCAAAGTAAAATATCATATTTGCTGCGATCATTTTTAGGTCTTCATCTTTGTGTGCTTTTAAAAATTTATCTACCTTGTGAAAAAAGTCGCGGTCTAAAAAGTCATCTGGGTCGCAAAAAACTACAAAGTCGCCTGTGGCTTTTTGGATGCCAAGATTCCTAGCACTTCCTTGTCCGCCGTTCTCTTTGTAGATGTAAGATATGTTTTTTGGGTATTTTTTCATATATTTTTGTATGATATTTGCACTGCTGTCTGTGCTACCGTCATCTACAAATATGAGCTCAATGTTTCGTCTGAAGTCTAGCCTTTGGTTTAGCACACTTACTATAAATTCGTCCAGGTATTTTTCTACATTATAAACGGCACTAACGATGCTGTAGCGTTTAAAGCCATTTAGTCTTTTGAATTTTGGAGACTTAAAGCGGTGTAAGATGTTTGCTAGTTTCTTTTTTGGTTTTGAAAGATTAAAAAGCTCTTTGTTAAATTTAACTTCGCTACCGAACAAATTTAGTGCCACTTTGTCGTAGTTGTATTTGACACCAAACATCTTGTTGCCAAAAATTTTTTTGTAACAAGGCAAACCGTGAATTCTATAGTATTTCTCATCGCAAAGCGCCCAAATGGTGTGGTTTGACTTGTACGGTAGTTTAAAACCTTGTGCAAGCTCGCTAGCAAATTTTAAAACTTTTGACAAATCTGCTTCGCTTGTTCTGCTAACAGTGTCGTAAAAAATTCGCTCAAACACAAGCGCGAAAAAGTTGTGGTTATAGGCGTTTGTGTTTTTTAAAAACTCTTGAATTTGTGGTAGTAAACTTAATGCATCTAGCGAATCGTCATTTTGACACAACTCTTTGTTTTCTAAATTTGTGCGTAAAACGTAGTGGTATAATGGTTCTTTTATGTAAAATCCCCACTTTGCAAGCGCTACAAAAGAGACGAAAAAGGCTATATCGGCGAATTTTTTGTTTTCTATGAATTTGAGTGAATTTTCTTTTATGAGCGAGGTGCGAAAAATTTTGTCACAGATGACTTGCGTAGAGTTTGTTACCAAAGTAGCACTTACTTTTTGAATGCCTTCAAATTTTGGTTCGAAATATTTTTCTATTTTTAAAATTTCGTCTATTTTAGACGTTTTTGCGTTTTCTACCTTTACACCAAACTGGACAAAATCTACTCTCTCATCAATTAGCGCCATCATTGCTTTTTCATATGCGTTAATATTTACAAAATCATCACTATCCACAAACGCCACAAACTCGCCAGTTGCTGCTGTAAGTCCTACATTTCTAGCACTGCTCAAACCGCCGTTTCTTTTTGTGAGAACCTTGATTCTAGAATCTTTTTCTGCAAATTTGGCTAAAATTTCAGCTGAACCGTCTGTGCTTCCATCGTCTACACAGATGATCTCTAAATTTGTGTAACTTTGGTTACAGACACTATCTAAGCACCTCTCCAAATATGCTTCGACATTGTAAACAGGAATGATAACGCTCAATAATTTATTTGTCATTTTTTGGTTTCCTTTTTAACTTAATTTGTAAATTTAAAATAGAGACGATTTTTTGGTCGCCATGATTCTTTACGCCAAAAATCCTTTGGAGTGGCGAGAATTTCGCCTTTGTAATCTCAAAAAGTTCAGGCTCTTTTTTGACGATATTTTGTGCCTCTTTTACCGAAAAACGTTTTTCTATGTATAGTTTAAAAAACTCCTCGAATCTAAATTTGGTGTAGGTTTCGAGCTTTTTTAGGTTGCGTTTTTTTGCGTATTTGAAATTTTCCAAAATCCCACGAAAAGCGTCTTGACACGCACTTTTTGAGCAGTTAAGCTGCTTGTTAAAACATAGATAAGTCGGCTCGTTTAGTGCGTAAAAGCGTTTTGCTTTGTCAAGCACTTTTACAAAAAATGGCGGATCTTCAAAGTAGGTCAAATTTGAAAAACGCTCATTTGCTATGAGTTCTTTTTTGTATATAAACCGCGTAAATCCGTAGTCAAACTGGTATTTTTCATACTCCACAAAACCATCTTTTTCAAACATAAAACCGTCTATTTTTTCGTCTATTTTAATTGGCGTTACAAAAGCCATGCTTCCGCCACAAATGAACGCTTCGTTTTCAATCGCCGTTTTGTAGAGAGTTTCTAGCGTAACGCTATCAAAAAAAGAGTCGTCAGCATCGCAAAAGGCTACAAATTCACCGCTAGCTAAATTTAACGCCTCGTTTCTAGCAGTTGCTACGCCTTTGTTTTTTTCGAAAGCTATCACATTGAAGCGTTTGTCTTTTTCAGCAAAAAGCGCTAGAATTTCACCGCTTTTGTCGGTGCTACCGTCATTTACACAAACAATCTCAATCTCTTTTAAACTCTGTTCAGTGAGCTTTTTTAGTGAAGTTTCCAGGCAATTTTCTGCGTTGAAAACTGGCATAATTATGCTAACTTTTGCGTTCATGTTTTGCCTTTGTTCATTTGCTTAACATATTTTTGAATTTGACGAATTTTGCAAATTTCAAATCGAAATAGTCTTTTCAAATTTACCCACCTTCACGAAAATTTTCCCACCTCTCACTCTAAAACTAAAAAACCTTCGTTTCCACTGCTTAAAGCTTAGGCGTGGTGTTTTTCCTCTCATGATGTCGGTAGTCCACTTTTCTAGGTATCCCTCAAAAAAGCTAAATTTAGCCTCTGTGTAAAACGCAAAAATTTCACGTAGTTTTTCAGCATAAACCTTGCGACCAGCCCCATTTTGCTGGTAGTAAAAGCCGTAGTTTGCCACTGCCACATGCAAAAAAAACTCCTCTTTTAACCGCTCCAAAAGCCCGTAACGCCTTAAAACTTCCAAAGCCACTTTTGACATATCTGCCATTTTTAGCAGTTTTTCGGGGTTTTTTGCTTGCGTTGAGTTGTTTTGTCCCGTTTCGTTACGCCAGTAGTGAAGCATCTCTTTTACCACCGCCATCTT
This sequence comes from Campylobacter sp. UBA1713, assembly GCA_002317305.1. Taxonomy (GTDB): domain Bacteria; phylum Campylobacterota; class Campylobacteria; order Campylobacterales; family Campylobacteraceae; genus Campylobacter. The sequence goes on along the minus strand of DCIZ01000037.1, from coordinate 2,874 downwards.
TTTTGTTTTTGCGTAAACTTCCATAGCAAAAGGAAAGTCTTGATACATAGTCCCACGCTCGTCAAAAAGCCTCACGCTTTTTATGAGTTCAGCGCGGTAAAGATTCGCCCACAAAGATGAGTGAAACGAAAAAATTTGCGAGTAGTCGCTGACTGGCGAAAAGACTCCGTCTGGCGCTGTTGTTAAGTCCTGGTTGTGCGTTTTCCAAATTTGGACTGGGTTAGCCGCCTGCGAGTCATATTTACAAAAGTTACACTTCACGAGCTCTGCGCCCGTCTCGACCGCCTTTGTGTAAAGTTTTTCATACATCGATGTATCTATAAAGTCGTCGCTCTCGAGCACTGCTACAAATTCGCCTTTTGCTTCTGACACGCCTTTGTTTACCGCCGCACCGTAACCGCCATTCTCCTGCGTAAAAACCTTCACGCGGCTGTCAGTGCTAGCAAAATGCGCTAGAATCTCGCCACTTTTGTCCGTGCTGCCGTCATTTACACAGATGACTTCTATCTCACGCAAAGTCTGTGAAACCACGCTTACGAGGCACTCGGTGAGGTATTTTTCGACATTGTAGACGGGTATGACAATGCTGACTTTTGGCTGCAAAACTGGCTGCAAAAC
>DCIZ01000037.1:0-2224 GCA_002317305.1 Campylobacter sp. UBA1713 | reverse complement strand
TTTTTTTTCTTTTTTAAATTTGCTTTTTCAAAGCGTGGGATTATACCAAAAAAAACTAACTTTTAGCTTAAAGTTTGTATTGAAAATGAGTTTAATTTTTTTCTTTTTTTTGTGGACAAAAAATAGAATCTACAAATCAACGCCGTCATTCTGAGGGAGCGAATGCGACCGAAGAATCCCCTGAAATTTGAGGGAGTAGAATCTTTGAAATTCGCTTTTGTCTCAAATTTAACGATTCTCCTCCCTCGCCAGGCGGGGGATTCTTCGGTCGCTTTCAGCTCCCTTGCGAATGACGGCGTTGGTTTTGGCTTTTTTGATATTTTTCGATTCCACAAACAACTACATCTTAAAGCTAAATTTAAGTTTGTTTTGGTAGAATCCGCGTTTTATTTTTATTTACATTACCAATCAAGGAGGCTGTCATGGCTTTAGATTCGGCGAAAAAAGCAGAGATCATCTCAAAATTCGCTACCGCAGAGGGCGACACTGGTTCAGCTAGTGTTCAGATCGCACTTTTGAGTGCTAGAATTTCGAATCTTACAAAACACCTAAACGTTTTTAAGAAAGATTTTAGCTCACGGCTCGGGCTTACAAAGCTCGTAGGTCAGAGAAAACGACTTATGAGATATCTAAAAAAGACAAATTATGAGCTTTACATGAAGACCATTAACGAACTCGGCTTGAAAGATAAGTAAGCGTTTTTGTCTCTAAAAATTTTGTCAAATTGCGAAAAACGCAAGTGTAACGCCGTCATTCTGAGGAGGTAAAGCCGACCGAAGAATCCCCCGAAATTTAATGGAGTAGAATCTACAAAATTCGCAAAAAGCAAATTTTACCTTTTTACTCGCTCAAAAGGCGGGGGATTCTTCGGTCGCTAAACGCTCCCTCAGAATGACGGCGTTGGTTTTGGTTTTTTTGTGAGTTTTACGAATTTGCTCCCTCGCTATACGTTGGGATTTTTCGGTTGCCTTATGGCTTGCCTCGCCTTGACGGTGGCACTAGAAAACAGAATGTAGAAAACATAAAACGGAATTTGTAAAGATTCGTTTTTCGTTTTTCGTTTTTTCGTTTTGCGAACCACACCTCACAACCACAAAAGGTTAAAGATGCAAATTTACATTCACATACCTTTTTGCACCTCAAAATGTCCCTACTGTGCCTTTGGCTCGCTTGCCAACGCACGAGGCGACCTCATCACCAGCTACTTCAAAGCCCTTGTTTTTGAAATTCAACACACATTAAAAAGCTTAACGCAAAAGATCTCCACCATTTTCATAGGTGGCGGCACGCCAAGCAGCGTAAGCGCCTCGTTTTATGAGCCCATTTTCACCGCACTAAAACCGCGTTTTAACAAAAACGTAGAGGTTACCACAGAGGCAAACCCGTCTAGCACCTCGCTTTCGTGGCTTACACAGATGCGAAAATTCGGCGTAAACAGAGTGAGCTTTGGCGCGCAGTCGTTTCTACCCAAAAAACTCAAATTTTTAGGGCGAACGCACAGCGTAGACGACATTTTCAAAGCTGTCGAGGACGCAAAACACGCTGGTTTTCGCCACATAAATTTAGACTTCATTTACGGCACAAAACACGACACGCGTGAGACACTTGCCGCTGAACTTCGCTCACTCGTTAGCGCAAAAACCGACCACATAAGCGCCTACTCGCTCACCATAGAAGAGGGGACGCCCTTTGCTCGCCGCCCGCACTTTGCAAACGACGACGAAACGCTAGCGAAGTTTGTTTTTGACGAGTTAGCCAAATTTGGCTACACCCAATACGAAATCTCAAATTTTGCACGTTATGGTGGCAAGTGTAGGCACAATGTGGGCTACTGGAAAGGGCGTAAATACATAGGCTTTGGGGCTTATGCTGTAGGCACACTTCGTGGGTGTTTTGCGGGCGAGCGCTGCCGCTTTGAGAGTCCAAAAAACGTGGCGGACTACATAGCTGACCCGCTTGCCAAATCTGTCGAAATTCTCACGCCTCAAGTGGTGAAAGATGAGCGGATGTTTTTAGGACTTCGCAGTTTTGTCGGGGTGAAAAGGGCGCTTTTGGGGCACTCTGAGTGCGAGCGTGCTGGCGTGCTAGTGGGCGAGGGGCTTTTGTGTTACGATGCAAAAAAGGCGACTTTTTACAACACAAACTACCTTTTGAGCGATGAAATTTGGCTCTACATAAAAGGGCGGTAGATTCGGAAAACGGAATGCGGAATGCGGAATGCGGA